>JADGQH010000043.1 GCA_017881985.1 Chloroflexota bacterium
GCCCGCGCCGCCGTGGCGCTGTCCCAGACGAGGTCCCGGCAGCTGCCCGCCTCGACGAGCGTCACGGGCTCCGAGGCCACGCCCTCGTAATCGAAGGAGGCGGGCAGGCCGGCCGGATCCCGCGCGTCGTCGCGGATCGTGACCAGGTCGCTCCCGATCCGCTTTCCGGGCTCGTAGAAGGAGCGCCCCTCCTCGACGGCGAGGGCGCTGAAGCCGAGGTAGCCGAGCATGTCCAGGATGTCGACGACGGCGTACTCGGCGAGCACGACGGGATAGTCACCGGGCTCGAGCGCCACGGGCCGCGCCGCGCGCCGGGCAGTCTCGGCCGCCTCGCGCCCCAGGGCCGCCGCGTCGATGGTGGTGGCATCGACCGCCGCCGCCTCCGCGTAGCCGGTGCCGTCCTCGGGGCCCATCGAGACCGTGATGAGCTGGCTGCTCGTGCGCGCCTCGGCGGCCCGGATGCCGCGCGAGCTGGCGATCGCCAGCGTCTCGACGGTCGTGGCGAACGAGCCGTAGGCGGTCACGCCGGCCGCATCGGCGGCCGCGATGACGGCCCGCACCCCCTCGGCGCGCAGCTCCGGGGAGGCGGTCGCGGTCCCGTCGGCAAACGCGCTCTCCACGAGATGGATCGGGCCGGGCTCGGGCAGGCCGGTCCAGTCGGCGGTCTCCTCCACGAGGTCGGCGATCCGCCCGGCCGTTTCCGCCAGCCGGCGAAGGGCGTCCTCGTCGGTGCGGCCCGTGGCCGCGACCCCGACCCGCCTCCCGCGCACGAACCGGAGGCTGACCCGCACGTTCGCCTCGGCGACGTTCTGGTGGATCTCCGAGTTCGCGAAGCGGGTCAGGGCGGCGTCCTCCGCGTCGACGAGCACCTCGGCCTCTGTCGCACCAGCCGCCTCGGCGTGGCGCAGGACGATCTCGGCGATGGCGAGCCGCTCGGCCGGCGTCCCGCCGGTCCGCATCTCGACGGCGCTCACTTCATCACCCCGACCTGGACGTTGCGGAACCGTGCGCCCGAGCAGGCGTGCCCAACGTGGCCCGTCTGCGAGGGCTCGCCCTTGCCGCAGTTCGGCGTGCCGAGCATCACGTAGCTCGACGCGTCGCCGACGGCGTCGCAGCTCCCCCAGAACTCGGGCGTGATCCCGGTGTAGGTCGCGTTCCGGTAGAGCTGACCGATCACGCCGCCCTTGATCTCGTAGGCCAGCTCGGTCGCGAACTGGAAGTTGAGGCGCCGATCGTCGATCGACCAGCTCCGGTTGTGGGCGAGCAGGAGGCCGTCGTCGGTGTCGGCGATGATCTGGTCGAAGCTCATGCCGGGCTTCGGCAGCAGGTTGATGTTCGTCATCCGGATCAGCGGGATGCGGTTCCAGCCGTCGGCCCGCATGGCGCCGCCGGACTCGCGGCCGATCCGCGGAGCCGTCTCGCGGCTGGTCAGGTAGCCGGCCAGGACCCCGGCCTGGACGAGCGGCACCGCCTGCGCCGCGACGCCCTCGTCGTCCCACCCGAACGTGCCCATCCCGCCGGGCGCGGTGGCGTCGGCCACGATGTCGATCAGCTCCGAGCCGTACCGGAACCCGGCGCCGAGCTTGTCGGTGGTCAGGAAGCTGGTCCCGGCATAGCTCGCCTCGGTCCCGAAGACGCGGTCGAGCTCCGTGGGGTGGCCGCAGCTCTCGTGGATCTGCAGGTAGAGCTGCGAGGGGTGCACGACGATCGTCCGGCGTCCCGGCGGCAGCATCGGCGCGGACAGGAGCGCGACGGCCTCGGTCGCGACGCGCTCCGCGTTTGCCGTAAGCCCGAGCGCACGGATGTATTCGTACCCGGCACCCTGCCAGCCGCCGCCCGCGTCGGGGAAGCTGCGGCGCTGGAGCTCGTCGCCGTCCACCGCGTTCGCCTCGATGCCCGAGCCGACGTGGGTGATCACCTGCTCCGTGTAGCTTCCGTCGGTCGCGGCGAACGTCTTCCACTCGCGCTGGGCGCCGTACGAGGAGTCGGAGAAGGCGATGCCGTCCACGCGGCGCATGGCCGCGTCGGCCGCCAGCAGGTCACCGATCTTCTCCTCGAGCGGGACCGCGAACGGGTCCTCCGCGACGGGGGTCTCGAACCGGCCATGGGCGGGCGGGCGCCCGTCGAGCACGGTGGGCCTGCGGATCGCGGTCGCCGACGCCCGCGCGATGCGTACGGCCTGGGCCGCGACGCGATCCGCCTCGGCGGCCGTGAGGACGTGGCTGGCCGCGAAGCCCCACGCGCCGTCGACGAGGACGCGGACGCCGAACCCCTCGCTCTCGTCCGTGGAGACGCCGGCCAGCGTGCCGCTCTTGACGTCGATCGACTCTTCGAGGCGCCGGACGACCCGCACATCGGCGTAGGTCGCGCCCCGGGCTCGGGCGGTGTCGAGCGCCCGGTTGGTGATCTCGCGCATCCCCGAACGGTAGCAGGACCGTCGGTGCTGCCGGGCCTGCCGGCGGCGGCGCGCGGGTGCATGATCGCTGCGGGAACCGACCGGATCGGCGCAGCGCCCGAATCGGCACCGCGCCGGATCGGCACAGCGCCGAATGCGCACAGCGAAGGGACGTACCGCACATGCCAAAGCTCCGCAACCTCGTGGCCGTCGTCGCCGGGACAGTCACGCTCGGGGGAGCAGCGATCTGGTTCACCGTCCGCCCGTGGTGGCATCGCTGGGGAGTCGATCCGGACGAGGTCTCGAGGGAGCTCCCGGGCGATGACATCGTCCCGGACGCCCCGATCAGCGACACGCGCGCCATCACGATCGACGCGCCGGCCTCCGCGGTCTGGCCGTGGCTCGTGCAGATGGGCTTCGGCCGGGGCGGCTGGTACAGCTACGACGCGATGGACATGAAGGGCTCGAGCGCCGACCGGATCCTTCCCGAGCTCCAGGAGCTCGCCGTCGGCGACGTCGTGCCGACCAGCCCGGGCGGCGGCTTCGAGGTGAAGGCGATCGAGCCCGGCCACTCGCTGGTCCTCTACCTCGACACGAAGATGGTGCGCGCCCAGGCGGAAGCGGCGAAGTCGGGAGTCGCGGAGGCCGCGCCGGTCAATCTCCAGGCCGGGGGCGTCCTCATGGGCGTCGCCCAGCCGACCGAGTTCGCGGCGACGTGGGCCTTCGTGGTTGAGCCGCTCGGCGACGACCGCGCACGCCTGATCGAGCGCTTCCGGATCCGGTTCGACGGGGGCGACAAGCCGTGGATGAAGGTCACGCTCCCGTTCTTGGGGTTCGGGGTCTTCGCGATGGTCCGCCGGCAGCTCCTTGGGATCAAGGCGCGGGCCGAGCGGGTCAACGGGTTCGAGCCGGGGCAGGTCGAGGCGGTCGCGCCGGTCGAGCCGGACCAGCACCTGCCGGAGCAGCCGGAGCAACCGGAGCATCCGGTCGAGCCGCAGCAGTCGCTCGAACCGGACGAGCCGCAGCCGGCGCCGGTCGGGTAGCATCGCGCAGCGCCGCGTGGAGGTGGGCGATCCGTCAGCCCGGCTGAGGGCGATCACGCCGGTCCGGGCGCTCGAGATCGTGGCGGCGGTCGTCGCGATCGTGGGCGGCCTCGTGGTCCTGGTCACCCACCCGCCGATGGTGGACCTGGAGATCCCGCTCCGGGCAGCCGAGCGCTGGGTCCACGGGGGCGAGCCGTACCTCGCCTCGAGCTTCAGCGCGCCGGAGGGCTACGGCCTCCCGTTCCTGTACCCGCCGCCGGTGCTTCCGCTCCTCGCGCCGCTCCTCGCCCTGCCGCGCGGCGTGGTGGTGGCCGCGTGGCTCGCGGCCACGCTGGGGGCCGCCCTCTTCGTGGCGCGTCGGCTGGGGGTGCCGTGGCGCACCGCGCCAGTCGTGCTGTGCTGGGTGCCGTTCGCCGAGGGCCTCGTGGGCGGCAACGCCCAGGTGCTCCTGGTCGCCGCGTTCGTTGCGGTCTTCTTCGATGCGCCGATCGGCCCGTGGCACCCGACGCCGCGCGATCCACGCGGCGGCGGCCGGCCGGCCATCCTCGACGGCACCCTGGCCGCGATCACGCCCGCGCTCAAGCTCACCCAGCCGCATGCGTGGGCAGCGCTCCTGCGTCGACGGCCCGCCGCTGCGCTGCTCGGCCTTGGGGCGGCGGTCGCGGTCGCGCTCGCCACGCTGCCACTCGTCGGGATCGGCGCCTGGCAGGCCTGGATCGCGCAGCTCGGCCGTGCCGCGGACCCGGCCTGGGAGCTGCGCGGCTCGTCGCTGGTCCAGCTGCTGCCGGGGCTTCTTTCGCCCGCGGCGACCGCGGTGACGGTGCTCCTCGCGATGGTCGTGCCGACCCGGCGTGTCGGGGCGGCTGCCGGCCTCCTCCTGGTCCTGGGCTCGCCGTCGCTGCGCTCGTACGGCGTGCTCTTCCTGCTCCCGGCGATGCTCGCAGTCCGGCGGGACGTGGCGCTCGTGGCCGTGATGCTCGTCGGCACCGGCGTCATGCCCGGGATGTGGGCGGGCATCCTGCTCGTGACGTTCGCGTTCGCGGCGCCGGGACGGCTCGACCTGATCATCGCGGCCGCTACAGGACGAGGGAGCCGGCCAGCGCCTGCCCGGTGAGCCAGAGCCCGAGGGCGAGCACGGCGGCCGCACCGACTGCCGGGGCGACGGCGACGAGCCGCCCGATCCGGATGCCCACACGCCCGCTTCCTGACCGTGCAGCGAGCCCGCGGGCATGCACGAGCGCGAGGCCGACGCCACCGAGCACGGCGGCCATCCCCACGCCGAACGCGATCACGAGCACGAGACCCCAGGCCGGCCTGCCGCTCGCGATCGCGGCCAGGAGCAGGAGGAGCGCGTTCGTCGACGGCACGATCCCTCCGGCAAGCCCGAGGAGCGCGAGGCTTCGCCAGGTGATCCGCGCGCTGTCGGACGGCAGGTGGCGGTGACGGACGCCGCCGTGGACGTGCTCGCCCGGGGTCGTGCGGTCGACGTCGTCGGCGTGCTCGTGCTCACCGACGTGCGCGTCGTCGTGCGCGTGGTCGAGCGCCTGGTCGTGCGCGTCGCCCCGGGCGTGGTCGTGAGCGTCGCCGTGCGCGTGGTCGTGCGCAGGGGCGCTCACGGCCGCGCGTCGGGTGCGGTGAGCCCGCAGCTGGCCGGCGACAAGCCAGCCGCCGATGCCCAGCACGAGCAACGCCGATGCGAGCGGTGCCCAACGATTGAACGCCTCCGGGGGCAGCGCGCTTCCCGCTGCGAGGACGATGCCCGCCAGGACCAGGATCCCGAGCGTATGCGAGACCGTCACGCTGAGTCCGAGCCCGACCGCGTGGCGGGCGGTGCCGCGGGCGCCGACGAGGTAGGCGGCCATCACCGTCTTCCCGTGACCGGGCGTGAGGGCATGCCCGGCGCCGAGCAGCGCCGCCGTGAGGAGCGACAGGACGAACGCAACAGGCGTGAGGTCGCGCGCCTCCAGGAGGCCCGCGATCTCGGTTCCGACCCCTCCGGGAACCGCCGCGCCGGTCGCAGCTGGGATGCGTGCGGCCGCCGGGACGGGGTCGGCCCCCGTGGCCGGCAGGTCGCCAGAAACGGCAGCAGGCACGCCGCCGCCGGGGGCCCCGGGAAGCGGCGTCGCATCCGGAACTGCCAGCGGGGCGAGTGCCGGGCCGCCCGGCGTGACCGCGACGCTGGCAGCGCGCATGTCGAGCGGCGTCGCGAGGAGGTCTGTCGGGTAGGCCGAGAGCCGCGATGACGCGCTGGCCGTCGGCGGAACCGCCGCGCCAGCGGCGGTTCCGATGGTCGTGCCGTCGCCGACGATCGTGATCTCGCGCCACCCGATCCGCTCCGGGAACGATGCGTCCTCGAAGGAGAGCGCGGTCGCAGCCTTCGGCGGCGTCGGGAGCGAGCCCCGGAACGTGCAGACCAGCCGCATCGTCGGGAGCCCACCGGCACCCGGCGGGAACGTCAGCCCCGCGGCGATCAGCTCGAGGGCCGGCCGGGATGCCCCGACCCGCAGGTCGAGGAACGGCGCCTGGGCGATGCACTCCGGGCCGCGGAGTGACGCCGCCTCGCCCGGATCGATCGTGCCGTCGCCGTTCGGGTCGAGCCGGCGCACCTCCTGGAACGTCGGGATCTCGGCCCGATCGAGCACGAAGTCGATGAGCACGGCGTCACGACCGACCCGGATCCCGGCGTAGTGGTTGATCGTGAAGTTGCCAAGCGGATGGGCGAACGCGACTGCTGAGACGAGTGGGAGCAGGAAGATGGCAAGGGCGACCGCCCGGGCAAGGCGGAGGCGCCGCGACAGCCCGGCTTCGTCGCGCCAGCCCGGACGGAGGCGCCGCGACGGCCCGGCTTCGTCGCGCGGGCCCGGACCACGATCCACCCCGCGAGCGGCCTTCATCGCATCCCTCCGTTCGTCCGCGCCACGCCCTGCGCTCGACCCGCGGCGAGGCGGCGTCGGAACGGTCTACGCAGCCGCCGCCCCCGGGGATGAATCCGTCGCGAGCCGGGGTACACTCCGGTCGTGGAGGAAGGCGGGCGAGGGTCGAAGGGCTGGTTCGTGACCCTCGAGGGCCCGGAAGGCAGCGGCAAGTCGACCCAGTCCGAGCGGCTCCGGGAAGCCGCCGCCGCCGCGGGCCAGGACGTGGTCCTCGTCCGCGAGCCTGGAGGGACCGCCGCCGGCGAGCGCGTTCGCGCGATCCTCATGGACGCCGGCCCGGTCGGGATCCGCCTGACACAGCGTACGGACGCGCTGCTCTTCAGCGCCGCGCGCGTCCAGCTCATCGACGAGGTGATCGGGCCAGCGCTCCGTCGAGGTGCCCTCGTGATCTCCGATCGGTATGCGGACTCCACGCTCGCGTACCAGGGCGGCGGCGGCGAGCTGCCGCTCGATGAGCTTCGGTCGGTCCTGGCTTTCGCCACGGGCGGCCTGCGGCCCGACCGGACGATCCTCCTCGATCTCCCCGTCGACGTCGGGCTGGCGCGCAAGTCGTCCGCGGAGACCACCCGGTTCGAGGCGCACTTCGATCGCGCGTTCCACGAGCGTGTTCGAGCCGCCTACCTCTCGTTCGCGGCCGCGGAGCCGGACCGGTGGGTCGTCGTCGACGGCACCGCGGCCCCCGATGACATCTTCGCCGCGCTGTGGAGCGTGCTCGCGGGAATCCCGGGCCTCGGGCCGCGCCTCTCGGGGCTTCTCGCGGCGATGCCACCCGGTGATCCGGGGCGCGCCGCCGAACGCATGCATGGGTGATGGAGCCGACCGCGCTTCCACGCGTGCCGACCGAATCGGTGAGCGGCCCGGCCGACGACGCCGACCGGGCCGTGCTCGCGCGCGTCGCGAGCGGCGACCTCGCCGCCCTCGAGGAGCTGTACGACCGCTACAGGACCATGGCCTACTCGCTCGCACTCCGGATCACGGCTGACCCCGCCGCGGCGGAGGACGTCGTCCAGGACGCCTTCCTCGGCGTGTGGCGCAACGTCGCGCGGTATGCCGAAGGGCGCGGGAGCGTGCGGACCTGGTTCCTCTCGATCGTCCACCATCGGGCGATCGACGCGATCCGCCGCCGGCGCCCCGTCACCGAGCTCCCGGACCCGGAGGCAGGCCCATCCCCGGCGGCGCTCCGGCTTCCCGATGTCTGGAGCGAGGTTGCCGGCCGACTGGACGCCGTCGCCATCCGACGGGCGATGACGTCGCTCACGGACGTCCAGCGCGAGGCGATCGAGCTGGGCTACTTCGGCGGCCTCACCCAGGTGGAGATCGCCGAGCGGACCGGAGCGCCGCTGGGCACCGTGAAGAGCCGGGTTCGCCTGGGCCTGCTCGCGCTCCGGGACGCCCTCTCCGCCGAGGTGCTCCCGGATTCGCCTGCTCGGTCGCAACGCGCGGGAGGGGCAGCGTGAGCGGCACGGTGCGCCTGCTGACCTGCGACGAGGTCCGCGAGCTCGCGGGCGGTTTCGTCCTCGGCGCGCTCGAGGCCGACGAGGCCGACGCGGTCCGCGCGCACCTGGCGGGGTGCGCGGATCCGCACGCCGAGATTGCCGACCTGGCGTCGGGCCTGCCCGCGCTCTGGGAGACGGTGCCCATCGTCGAGCCCTCCGCCGCGCTCAGGTCACGCCTGCTGGCAGCCGCTGCGGCCGACCTCCCGGCGAGCCAGGAGCGCACCACGACGCCGCTGCGCACGGCGGGCCGGGAGCGCACGACGACGCCGCTGCGCATGGCGACGCCGACGACCGACCCGGCAAACGTCCGCCCGTTCGTCCGCCCGCCGCGTCGTCGGATGACGCTCGGCTGGGTCGCCGGCCTGGCGGCGGTCCTCGCGATCGCGCTCCTCGGCGCGTGGAACGTCGTCCTCCAGGGCCAGGTCGGGACCCTACGGACGGAGCAGGATTCGGTGGCTGCCGTGATCCACGCCGGGGGGATCGCCGGCTCCGTGACCGCGATGCTCACCGCGCCGGAGGCGAGCGGACCGTACGGGCCAACCGGGCTTGCCGCGGTCACCCGGACCGGGACCCTGGTCCTCGCGATGCGCGACCTGCGACCAACCACGGGCGCGCAGGTCTACCAGGCGTGGGTGATCCTGCCGGGCTCGGCGCCCGTGCCGACGGGCTCGTTCGGCGTCGGCGATGCAGGCGTCGGCTCGATCCCGTCAGCGTCGGCACCCGTAGGACCCGGCGCCGTGGTGGCGATCACGCTGGAGCCCGGCCCGGGCGCCACGACGCCGACGCTGCCGATCCTTTCCTCCGGGACGACCGCCACGCCCGTGAACTGACGCGCGGCGCGGCAAGCTGGCGGCGGCCTCCAGCCGGCAACGGCCCGGGGCCGGGGCTCGCGGAGGCCGCAGGCCCGCGCGGTCGCGGCGATCCGGCAACCGCAAGTCATCCGCGGGGCGTCGGCGCCCGTATGCACGGTGGCGCGTTCGAGGGCTGCCACGCTCATGCCCTCCCCCAGGGGTGTCCTGCCATGCCTGCGTCGATCTCCCGTCCCGGCACGCCCGGAAGCCCGCGACCGTGTGGCCGGCTCCGGGTCGGCCTGCCCTGCGCCATCGCGCTCGTGCTTGTCGCGGGCTGTGGGTCCCCGACCGCCCCGACCGCCCCGACCGCGTCGGCGAGCCGGCCGCCGGCCACCGCCAGGCCGACAGACCGATCGCCCGCGCCCCTGATCGCCTACCAGGGCGCTGCGACCGATCCGTCAATGGCGCCGACGCAGCGGACGATCGCGAGCCTCCAGGCGCGCCTGCAGGCCGACCCGACCAGCAGCGAGGCGTGGCTCGAGCTCGGCGTCGCCATGCTGCAGCGAGTCCGCGAAACGGCGGACCCGTCGCTCTACCCACGGGCCGAGGCTGCATTCCTCAGGGCCCGCGACCTCTCGCCGGGCGACCCGCTGCCGCTCGTCGGGCTGGGGACGCTCGAGCTCGCCCGGCACGAGTTCGCCCGGGCGCTCGCGACCGGGCGGCAGGCGCTCGCGATGGTGCCCGGGCTGTCGACCGCCACGGGCGTCGTCGTCGACGCGCTCGTCGAGCTCGGTCGCTACGACGACGCCGTGACGGCCGCGCAGGCGATGATCGACGCGCGGCCCGACCTCGCCTCGTATGCCCGCGTATCGTACGTGCGCGAGCTGTTCGGCGACCTTCCAGGTGCGCTCTCGGCCATGGAGCAGGCTGTCCAGGCTGGCGGCGGCGCGTCGGAGAACAACGCCTACGTCCTCGTCCAGGCGGGCAACCTGCTGGTCCTCGAGGGCCGGCGCCACGACGCGGACGCGGCGTATGCCCGGGCCCTGCAGCTCTTCCCGGACTTCCCGGCCGCGCTCGCCGCGCAGGGACGCGCCGCGGTTGCGCGCGGCGACCTGCCGACCGCCGTCGCGCTGTTCGACCACGCCGCGGCGATCGTGCCGCTGCCCGAATACGTCATCGCCCTCGGCGACGCCCAGCAGGCGTCGGGCGATGCCGCGGCAGCGCAGGACAGCTACGCGCTGGCCCGGGCGGAGACGGCCCTCTTCAAGGCGAACGGGGTTGTCGTCGACCTTGAGCTGGCCCTCTTCGAGGCGGATCACGGCGACCCCGCGACCGCGCTCGGGCTGGCCCGCCAGGCGTATGCCGAGCGGCCCACGCTCAAGGCCGCCGACGCGCTCGCGTGGGCGCTGTACCGGAGTGGACGACTCGCGGAGGCGCGGGTCCACTCGGCCGAGGCGCTGCGGATGCACACGCCGGATCCGGTCCTCCTGTACCACGCCGGGGTGATCGCCGCGGCCGCCAACGACCGGGGGGCCGCTCGTCGCGATCTCCGGGCGGCGCTGGCGCTCGACGCCGGCTTCTCGGCGACAAGCGCGGCCGCCGCGCGCGCCCTGCTGGCCCGGCTCTCGCACTGAACCGGCCAGGGGAGTCCCGGGGGCGCGGCGTCGCGGGAGCCGTCGATCGCTGGTGATCCGGCTCCGGGGTCGCTGCGTAGACCTGAGGACACTCGCGACCGCCCCCGGCGCAGCGATCCGGACGACGCTCCGGGACGGCCCATCTCCGCGAGTGCACGACCTCAGGAGGGGTACTCATGTCGAAGCTCTCGCGAGCGTGCGCAGTCGCCGGTGCGCTGCTGATTGCCGCGTCGTCGGCGAGCGGCGTCCTGGCGTCCAGCCACCGGGAGGCGCCGCTCATCTCCATGGATCCCGAAGCGGACAGCACCGACCTCTACGCCTTCGTCGATCCCGTCGATGCACACTACGTCGACCTCATCGCCAACTACATCCCGATGGAGGACCCGGCAGGCGGGCCCAACTTCTGGGTCTTCGATCCGACCGTCAAGTACGTCATCCACGTCGACAACAACGGCGACGGCCGGCCGGACATCAGCTTCGAGTTCCGCTTCACGACGATCGGGTCGGGGCCGGACTCGTTCCTCTACAACAACAACCAGGTCACGAGCGTGACCGACCCGAACCTGCTCGTTCGCCAGACCTACACCCTGACGCGGGTCACGGGCGACAATGCCAGGGTCCTGGGCTCGGGCATCCCGACGGCGCCTGCGAACATTGGCCCGCGTTCGACGCCGGATTACCCGACCACGGCGGGCGGCGCGATCCAGGGCCTTGGCGGCGGGGTCAGCGTCTTCGCCGGCCAGCGCGACGACCCGTTCTTCGCCGACCTCGGTTCCATCTTCGACCTGGGCGGTCTTCGACCGTTCAACCCGGTGCACCTGATCCCAGGCGCAGCGGCCCCGGGCATCGACAACCTCGCCGGTCTCAACGTCCACTCGATGGCGCTCCGCGTCCCGGTCGCCAGCCTGACGCGCGACCACATGACCCATGCCGCCAGCGACCTGCGCGGCGTGATCGGCGTGTGGACGGCGGCCTACCGCCAGTCGGTAACCGTGCGAACGTCGGCCGGCGGGGTCGTCAACAGCGGACCGTGGCGGCAGGTCTCGCGGCTCGGCAACCCGCTCATCAACGAGGTGATCATCCCGCGCGGCATGAAGGACTACTGGAACTCCCAGTCGCCCGCCCAGGACGCGCAGTTCGTGAAGTACTACGAGAAGCCCGAGCTCGCGGGTCTGATCAACCTGCTCTATCCATCGCTCCCGCCCGCCCGCACCACCGGGCGCACGGACCTGTCGCTGATCCTTCTCCATGGGATCCCGACCGTGAACAACACGGGCAGCGTCCCGGCCGACGAGCTGCGCCTGAACACCGGGATCGCGCCCTGCACGGCCGATCCGGCCGACGACCAGGTCGGCGCGTGCCGATCGATCGGCGTGTTCTTCAACGGCACCGACGCTGCGCCCGACCTGCAGGCATGGCCGAACGGCCGACGGCTCACCGATGACGTCGTGGACATGGCGCTGCGCGCCGTGGCGGACGGCTACGGGCCGATCCTCCACAGCCTGTTCGGCCTGCCGGACAACAGCCCCAACAACGTCGTGGGCGACGGCGTGAACGCGAACGACCAGCCGTTCCTGGCTACGTTCCCGTACATCGCGACGCCGAACCAGGGCTACAGCCACGAGCACCACGCTCGGGGAATCGTGCCGCTCTGATTCGTCGCCACCTGGAGGGGCCCGGTGACCATCAGGTCGCCGGGCCTCGTGGCGTCGGTCGGGCCCCTCGCGGGCGCGCTCGTCAGCCCGTTGCGGGCGCGCTGGCCATGGCGCCGATTCCGACGTGACGCGCCGCCTCCAGCGCGTCAAGGGCGCCGGCGACGATCTCCTCCGGGCTGGCCCCGTCGACCGGGAAGCGCGCGACGCCCGCCGAGACCGAGACGGGTCGGCCATCGACCGCCGGCAGCGCCTGGATCGCCCGGATCACGCGCTCCGCCACCGCCGGCCCGCCGTTCCCCGGCGCGACCACCACGAACTCGTCGCCGCCGATGCGCGCGACCGTGTCCACGAGCCGGACCTGCTCCGCGATGACGGCGGCGACTGCTCGCAGGACATCGTCGCCCGCCGCATGCCCCGCGGCGTCGTTCGTCTCCCGGAAGGCATCGATGTCGAAGATCGCGACGGCGACCTCGCTCTGCTGGCGGGCGGCGCGCGCGAGCTCGAGCTCCAGGACGCGGTCGAACGTGCGCCGGTTCGCGAGCCCGGTCAGCGGATCGATGTGCGCGAGGCGCTCGGTCCACTCCGCGCGCTCGGCCGCTCCGGCGGCAAGGTGTGCCCGGTCGATCGCGATCGCGGCGAGGTCGGCCAGCGCGATAGCCAGCCCGGTGGTCGCCGGCGACGTCGAGGGCGCAGCGGTCACGGAAGGCGACGAAGCCCCGGGCGTCACCGCGGTCTCGGAAGTCGCCGCGGCCACTGGCGGCGCCGCGCTCCAGCCCATCGCCAGGACGCCGACGACGTGATCGATCCCGCCTCGGGCGACGACGAGCGGCAGCGCGTCGAGCCGCGCGAGGCCCAGGCGGTCGACGAGCGCACGTTCGCCGGCGCCTCCACGCGGGTCCGTGGCGCTCGACTCCACCATGCGGTGCTCGGCCGCGGCGAGAGCCAGAGGATCGGCGGCATCACCCGCGGACGCCTCGATGATCTCCACGTCGCCCTCGGCCAGGCCGCTGCTTCGAAGGACGTGGCGCCCCGTCCCATCGTCGTTCGCGGCCGCGATCAGCGCGAGCGCCGCCCCCTCACCCTCGACGGCGCCTCGCAGGATCACGTCGAGTGCGGAATCGAGGCCGTCGCCGCGGCCGACGGCACGGACGGCCGTTGCCAGCGGGTCGGCGTCACCGGATGGATCGAGCGGGCGCACGATGCCTCCACGTCTGAGTCGGGCGGCGTCCCGGCCACGCGGGCGGGGATCGCTCGGATGATACGCGCCCTCCATCGGGGAATGGACCCTTTCGAGCGCCTCCGGCCCGCCAGGCGGTCGCCGGCGCCGGAAGCGCCGCCTATACTCGGCCGCGTGAAGCTCGTCGTCGCGATCGTCCACACGGAGGACGCAGGTCACCTTGTCGATGGGCTGCTCGAGCGCGAGTTCCGGGCGACGCGCCTGCACAGTTCGGGCGGCTTCCTTAAGCAGTCGAACGCGACGGTGATCCTCGGAGTGGAGGACGACCAGGTCGAGGCGGCGCTGGCCGTCATCCGCGACAACTGCCACTCCCGGACGCAGCTCGTCAACCCGATGCCGCCGATCATGGAGCCGGGCGAGTTCTTTCTCCCGTACCCGCTCGAGGTCGAGGTCGGCGGCGCCACGGTCTTCGTGCTTCCCGTGGAGCGGTTCGAGCGGATCTGACGCCAGCCGGGCCCGCGCTCCCCGGCTCACGTGGCCCAGCGCGGGCCGACACGCAATCCGGCGACGCCAACCCGGCGAATCACCTGGTGGCGCCCCGGCTGTGCGCATCCTTCTCCTTTCCCAGGTGGGTGATCTCCCTCGCCCGCCCGGACCGCCCCGGTGCCCCCGCCGGGGCGGTCCCTTTCCCTCCCGTCGAGCCCGACCGCGCGATCCCGTACGATCCGCCCATGCGTGATCCTCGCGACTGGCTCGCGCCCCTCGAGCCGCTGGCGCCGGACCTCGTTGCGCCGTTCCGGGCCCTGGTAGACGGTCGCCCCCTCGCTGTTCGACGCGAGGTTCGGCGCCTGGCGGGCGAGGGATCCGTGGGGCGGCTCCTTCCCCAGCACGAGTCCATTGCCGACGCCTTCGAGGCGTGCCTCCGGTCGCTGCCGGACGCCGCGTTCTCGATGCCGGGGGGCGAGGCGGACTGGACGGTCGCCGAGGCGCTGGGGCACGCGTTCGAATCCCGGCAGGGCCTGGCGCTCGCGGCCGCGCTCGCTGCTTCCGGCCGATGGCCCGCCGACGTGCCGGTCGTCGTACCGGGAGTGCCGGGGTCCGCCGACGCGAATCGCGACGACCTTCTCCGGCGGCTGGCCCGGAGCCGCCGACACCTCGAACGCTCGAGCCGCTCGATCGCCGGGCACGAGCTGGACCCGTGCCCGCTCGAGCATCCGCTGGTCGGGAGGCTTCGCTGCGGCGAGTGGTTCCTCTTCGCGGGGGTCCACGACCTGATGCACCTCGAGCAGCTCGCCGCGCTCGAAGCCGTGCTCGATGACGGGCCGGCCGCGGATCGCGAGATCGAGCCTGCCGTGGCGCCTGGCGGGCGCGACGACCGATGAGCCCTGTCCGGCCCGACCTCGTCGAGTGCTGGATCTTCCGCCTGACCGAGTCGGGCGGAGTGGAGGTGCTGCTGATTCGCCGGTCGGCGAGCCGCATATTCCCGGGGCTTTGGCAGTGCGTGACCGGCGGGTTGGATGCCGGCGAGCGAGTCCCGATGGGCGCGCTCCGTGAGGTGTCCGAGGAGGTCGGCTTCGGGCGCGCGGAGATCGAGGCGTTCTACGACCTCGATGAGGTCGGCCACTTCTACGACGAGGGCCCGGACGCGGTGGTCGCCGCCGCGATCTTCGCGATCCGGGTTCGTTCGGACGCAACCCCGCGGCTTTCGCACGAGCACGACGACGCGCGCTGGATGGCAGCCGCGGAGGCAGCCGGGGTTGTGGTCTGGCCCTCCTACCGGCAGACGATCGAGCGGATCGTCCGGTCTCTCACCGACGCGTCGACGGCTCCCTGGTTCGAGCTCACGATGGACGGTCGACGGCTCGCGCGCGCTCCCCGCGAGGGCTGACACCCCCGGCCCGTGGCCTCGGTCTGGGCTTTCCGCGCGGTTGTCGGTCGCTCGCGCGGTAGAATGCCGCGCAACCCGCCCGCCGCAGGGCGCCCCAGGAGGCCGGAGTTGCTCGACCAGAATCTCCCGTTCGCCCCGGCATCGCGGCGCGCCTTCCGTTCCAAGGTCGACTCGATTCGGCCGACCTACGGCTTCGAGGACGTCTCGCTTGCGCCGGGAACGGAGACGGTCGAGCCGAATGACGTCCGCCTCGCCCAGGAGTTCTGCGGCATCGAGCTCGCGATCCCCGTGCTGGCCGCCGCGATGGACGCGGTCGTCGACCCGCAAAGCGCCGGGATCCTCGCGGGCCTCGGTGGGCTCGCGTTCCTCAACCTCGAGGGCGTCCACGCACGCTACGAGGACCCGGCGCCGATCCTCGAGCGCATCGCGACCGCCAGCGATAGCGAGATCCAGGCCGTGCTCGCCGAGGCGTATGCGGCCCCCATCCGCGACGAGCTCATCGGCCGCCGGATCGCGGAGATCCACGCCGCCGGGTCGAAGGCCGCGGTCTCGGCCACGCCGGCGGCCGCCCGCCGGTTCGGGCCGGCCTGCGCAGAGCACGGCGCCGACCTCTTCCTGGTCCAGAGCCAGGTGAGCAGCGCGCGCCACCTGGCGTCGGAATACGAGCCGCTCAGCCTGGCCGAGTTCACCCTGATCATGCCGATCCCGGTGGCCGTCGGGAACACCACGAACGCCGAAGCCGCGTTCGCGCTCATGGAGCAGGGCGCGGCAGCGGTCTTCGTGGGCGTCGGGCCCGGCGCCGCGTGCACGACCCGCGAGGTGCTCGGCATCGGCGTCCCGCAGGTGACCGCGGTGAGCGACGTGGCGGCCGCCCGCGACGTCTACTTCGCCGAGACGGGCCGCTGGATCCCGGTCGTCGCCGACGGCGGGATGAAGAAGGGCGGCGACATCGCGAAGGCGATCGCTGCCGGCGCCGACGCCGTC
>JADGQH010000222.1 GCA_017881985.1 Chloroflexota bacterium
CTCGCCGCCTACCCCATGGCGTCGAGGATCATCCGGCGGAGCACCCGTGACGTGGCCGACCGGCGATAGGCCGCCGTCGACCGCAGGCCATCGCGCGGGTGGATGTCCAGCAGGATGGCCGCAGCGGCCCGGTCGGCCACGTCGGGGCTCGCGACCGCGCCCTCGAGGACGGCCTCCGCGCTCGGCGCCCGGATCGGGACGTCGGTGACCGTGCCGACCGCGATGCGGACGTCGTGCCATGCCGCCGAGCCATCCGCCTGCCGCCACGTGACGGCCAGCGCGACCTTGGCGAGCGCCAGCGCTCGCCGCGTGCCGATCTTGCGGTAGCGCAGCTGGCGCCGCGCGTCGAGCGGGAACTCGATCCGCAGGAGCAGCTCACCCGGCCGGAGCGCCGTCGTCCGGTAGCCGGTGAAGAACGCCGCCGCGGGGATCGCCCGCTCGCCGCCCGCCCCGCCGGCCACGAGGACGGCCTCCGTCGCCAGGATCAGCGGCAGGCTGTCGCCCGCCGGTGACGCGTTCACGACGTTGCCGCCCAGGGTCGCCATGTTCTGGAGCTGCGTTGCCCCGAACACCTCCGACATCTCCACCAGCGCGGGGAGGTGGGCGGCCACGAGGGCCGACCGGCGCATGTCGCCGTAGGTTGCCGTGGCGCCGATCACGAGTCGATCGCCGTCGACCCGGATCCCACGCAGCTCCTCGATCCCGGTCAGGTCCAGGAGCGCAGTGTCGGCCGCGGCAGGGTCGTCGGCGAGCTGGACCATGATGTCCGTCCCGCCCGCGATCGGTCGCCAGGAGCCTTCGGCGAGGAGGGCATACGCCTCCCCGAGCGTGGTCGGACGCGCGAATGCAGGCCCGACGCGGACATCCGACCCCGGCTCGACGTTCGGCCGGGTGGCCGGCCCGGGAAGCTCGCGCTGCACCTGCGGCAGGCCGCCCCGCACCTCGCGCGGCGCCGTCGTGGCCGCACGCGCGATCGCGTCGATGATCTTCATGTACCCGGTGCACCGGCACAGGTTGCCGGCGATGACCTCGCGGATGGCGGCGTCGGTCGGTTCGGCGCCGGAGTCGAGGAACGCCCGCGCCGACATCAGGATGCCGGGCGTGCAGATGCCGCACTGGACGCCGCCCGAGTCCACGAAGGCGGCCTGGATCGGGTCGAGACGCCCATCCTCGGCGAGTCCCTCGACGGTGCGGACGTCGCGACCTTCCACCTGTCCCACCGGGATCAGGCAGCTGACCACGGGCATCCCGTCGACCAGGACCGTGCAGGCGCCGCACTCCCCCTCGCCGCAGCCTTCCTTGGTCCCGGTCAGGCCGAGATCGATGCGCAGGGCATCCAGCAACCGCAGCCCGCCGGGCCCGGCGACATCGACCGGGTTCCCGTTGACCATGAAGTGCGTCGCCCGGCTGGGCGCGATGATCGTCACGACCGGACCTCCTGTGCGGCGCGGTCGGCCGCGTCGAGCGCCGCGAGGATCCGCTCGGGCGTGGCTGGCAGCTCGTGGATCCAGACGCCGGTCGCGTCGTGGATGGCGGCGACCACCGCCGGTGCGACCACGTCCATCGGCAGCTCGCCGATCCCCTTGGCGCCATGCGGCGCGCTCGAGAACGGGTTCTCTACCAGGACGGCCGTGATCTTCGGCGCGTCGAGCGAGGTGGGGATCAGGTACTTGGAGAGCCGGTCGTTCAGGTATCGGCCGTCCTTCAGCTTCATCTCCTCGATGGTGGCGTAGCCGACCGCCTGGAGCGAGCCGCCCTCCACCTGGCCCGCGGCCATCAGGGGGTTGATGACCGTGCCGCAGTCGTCCGCGGAGACGACATGCCGGACTGCCACCTCGCCGGTGTCGAGGTCCACCTCGACCTCGACCGTGGCGGCGGCCCAGCCGAAGGCGGGGTAGGCGTCGCCGACATAGGTCGCGTCGTCCCAGGTGATGTTCGGGTAGCCGGTGAACTGCTCGTCGAAGCGCAGGGCGCCGTGGGTCCGGGCGTCGTCGACGTAGGTCGCGGCGAACGACCCCGGGGACCGTTCCTCGACCGCCGCGCGGAGCCGATCGGCCGCGAGCGCCAGCAGGCCCCCAACGACCATCGTGGAGCGCGAGGCGACGGTCGGACCGCTGTTCGGGACGACCGAGGTGTCCTGGCGCAGGACATCCACGTCCTCGAACGAGATCCCGAGCCGGTCCGCCACGATCTGGGCGAACACGGTCCGCATCCCCTGGCCCATCTCCGTCTGGTCGGAGATGACGCAGACGCGACCGTCCGCCGTCAGCTCCACCGCGGCGATGCTGGCGAGGTACGTCTCGCCGCCGCCCGTGAAGCCGGCTCCGTGCCAACCCATGGCGACGCCGATCCCGGGTGCGCTGCGGGCCCCGCCCGCCAGGCGGTCAACGGTTCGGGCGGCGGCGAACGCGCTCCGGCGCGCCTCGAAATCGCCGGCCTCGAGGGCCGCCGCGAGGGTCTCCCGGGCCGAGACGCTTTCGTGCAGAACCTGCTGTGTCGGCGTCTGGTCGCCGACCTGGTAGGCCCAGCGTGCCCGAAGCTCCGCCGGCGAGATGGCGAGCGCCTCCGCGATCCGGTTGACCTGCATCTCCGCCGCGAACTCTGTCTGGGGAGCGCCGAAGCCGCGGAAGGCGCCGGTGGGCGGCGTGTGGGTCTGCACCGCGCGCGAGCGGATGCGGACGTTCGGGCAGGCATACGGGCCGCCCGCATGCAGGGTCCCGCGGGAGAGCACGACCGACGAGAGCGTCTCGTAGGCGCCGGCGTCGAAGGTGACGTCGATGTCCTGGGCGACCAGCCGGCCGTCGCGCGTGACGCCGGTGCGATGGGTGACCACTGCCGGATGGCGCTTGGTGGTGACAGAGATGTCCTCGTGGCGGTCGTAGATCAGACGCACCGGGCGCCCGACGGCCAGGGCGAGCATGGCGGCGTGGATAGCGAGCCCCGACGGGAACTCCTCCTTGCCGCCGAAGGCGCCGCCCGTGTCCTCCTGGACGACCACGCAGTGCTCGGCGTCGAGGCCGAGCGCGCGCTTCATGGCGGCGTGCACGTAGTACGGGCACTGCAGCGAGCCATGGACCGTGACGCCGCCGTCCGACCGGGGCACGGCGATCATGCCCTGGGTCTCGATGTAGAGCTGCTCCTGGTGGCCGACCCGGTAGGTTCCCTCGACGACCAGGTCCGCCTCGGCGAACCCCGCCTCCAGGTCGCCCCGGGCGATGTCGTATCCGACGAAGACGTGGTCGGCCGCGAGCATCTCCGTGACGGCCGGGAGCGGCTCCGTGCGGAGCCGGATGTGGTCCCGCGCGGCGTGTGCCAGGGCCAGGGTGGGGGCCGCGACCAGGGCGACCGGCTCGCCGATGTAGCAGATCTCGTCCCCGGCCAGGACGGGCTGGTCGTCCTTCATGAGGTGGATGACGTTCTCGCCGGGCACGTCGGCCGCGGTGAGCACGACGACCCGGCTCCAATCGAAGTCTGGATCGCGCTCGATTCCGAGCAGCCGGGCGTGCGGTTCGGTTGCCCGAACCGTGCTGCCGTGCCATGCCCCCGGGACCAGGAAGTCGTCCGTATACCGGGTGACGCCCAGCAGCTTGGGAACCGCATCCACCCGCGGCACCGACCGCCGGTCCGCGGCGGGGTCGGGGATCCGCCGCGCCGGCGACGACTCCGGTGGGGTCGCCACCAACGGGGCGGATGTTGCGGGCTTCGAGCGGGGTGTCCGAACCGGCGCTTGGGTCGTCATGGCTGTTGCTCGTCCTTCACGATGTGGGCACCGGCCCTGCCGAGGACCGCGTTGCGTGGAACTTCCGTGCGGTCAACTCCAGAACACGGCACTAAGGTACCCCACGGCCCGATGCGGGTCGGCGCCGGCGTCCGCCGAGGTCGCGGACGCGAGCGCGAGGCCCGACGTTGCGCCCATCGCGCGGAGCGCCGCGAGGCCCAGGACGGCCGGCTCGATGCCGCACATCCCGCAGACCAGCCCGGGCCCGGCGTTGGCGCCGCGCTCCGCGGCCTCGGCGCGTGCCAGCTCCTCGGGGAGCAACCCTACGATCGCGGGCAGGAGCTCCTGCGTCACGCGGATTGCCGCATCGGCGGGCGGATAGTGGGCCATGTCCGTGCTGATCGCCAGGACGATCGGTGCACCCGCGTCCCGCCGCCGGGCGAGCAGCGAGCCCAGGCGCTCACCCGCGGCGATCGCGCCATCGCCGGTCCCGGCCCCGACCGCCAGGGGCACGATCCGGGCGCCGGGCGCGACGGTCCGGAGCAGGGGCAGCTGGACCTCGATCGAGTGCTCCTCGAGGTGCGCGGCACGGTCCGGTCCGAACGGCAGGCCGAGCGCCAGGATCTCGGAGGCCAGCTCCGCGTCCACGCCGACGGTGCCGAGCGGCGTCCGCCACGAACCGGCCTCCCAGGCGCCCACGCCGTTGAGCCAGGCCGCCGTGTGGTTCGTGCCGAGCATCACGACGGTGGCGCCGTCGGCGACGAGCCGCCACGCCGCGGCTGCCACCAGGCCGCTGTACGCGAGTCCCGCGTGGGGCACGAGGATGCCGAGCGGGGAGGACGACGCGCCCGAGGCCCCGAGCGCGGACGCGAACCTGTCCGCCGCCACGGCCCCTCTCGCGCCCACGGACGCCGCAGCGGCCGACGCCCGGACCGATGCCGCCGACGCCGCCCCTTCGAGCAGCGTCGCGGTCATCCGGGACAGCCGCGCGGGGTCCGCCGGGTAGAACGTCCCGGCGACTGCGGGCGGGCGTTCCGCCGCGTTCGCGTCCGGCTGGAGGTCGGTCATGCGGTCATCCGCAGGGGATCCCGCCGGGTGCACCGGGGCGCCCGGGCCCGCGCGTCAGCGCACGACCCGCCAGCGCCAGCCCGCAGGACGGGCACGAGCCGTCGCCGGCGAGATGCGAGAAGACCCGGTAACCGTGTCGCTCGATCAGCAGCGCGTCGCAGCCGGCGCAGTGCGTATCCTCCAGGCCCAGCTCCGGGGCGTTGCCCAGGTAGACGTGGAGCAGGCCGGCCTCGCGCCCGATCTCGACGGCCCGTCGCAGGGTGGCGATCGGCGTCGGCGGCACGTCCATCATCCGGAAGGCCGGGAAGAAGCGGCTGACGTGCCACGGAGTCTCCGGGCCGAGGTGCTCCACCAGCCAGGCGGTCAGCTCGCGCAGCTCGCCCGGATCGTCGTTCTCTCCGGGGATGACGAGCGTGGTCACCTCCAGCCACGTCCCGGCGCGACGGTACGTCTCCAGCGCCTCCAGGACCGGCGCGAGCGTGGCTCCGCACCGGCGCCGGTAGAACGCGTCGGAGAACGACTTGAGGTCGACGTTGGCGGCATCGAGGACCGGCGCGAGCATGCAGATCGCCTCGGGCGT
>JADGQH010000223.1 GCA_017881985.1 Chloroflexota bacterium
CAACTACCGGACGCCACGCGGGATCCGCGTCACCGGCGCAACGCCATGGGGGCCCGTCAACGACGCCGGCCTCGGCTACATGGCCGAGTACGTGATGGCAACGTCGCACTCGGGTGCCCACGTGGACGCGCTCGCCCACATGACCGTCGGCGACGACATGCGCTGGTTCGGAGGCGGGAACGCGGACGAGCACCTGACGGACTTCGGGCCGACGCACCTCGACGCGTCGCGGCTGCCGCCGTTCTTCACCCGGGGCGTGCTGCTGGACGTGCCCGCCCACCGCGGCGTCGACTGCCTGCCTGCGGGCGCGCCCGTCGATGCCGCCGAGATGGAGGCGATCTGCGCCGCGCAGGGCGTCTCCGTGGGGCCGTGGGATGTCGTCCTGGTCCGGACCGGGTACATGAGCCTCTGGCCCGACGTCGAGCGGATGGCCGCCCACAAGACGGCCGGGCCCGACATCTCGGCGGCCCGCTGGCTGCTCGAGCGGGGAGTCGTCGCGACCGGCACCGACACCGAGACGTACGAGGTGCAGCCTGCGCCCGATCCCGGGCCCACCGGCAACCCGCAGCCGGTCCATACCCTGCTGCTCATCCAGAACGGCATCTACATCATGGAGAGCCTGGACCTCGAGGAGCTGGCGCGCGAGCGCGTCCACGAGTTCCTCTTCGTCGCCCTCCCCGTCAAGATCCGCGGCGCCACGGGGTCGATGATCGATCCCGTCGCCGTCCTCTGAAGGAGTCAACCAGCGTGACCGCGACCATGGAGGCGCTCGTCGTCCTCGAGCCGAACAAGCTCGAGATCCAGGAAGTCCCGATCCCGACGCCCGGCCCGAACGAGGTGCTTGCCCGCGTGCGTGCGGTGTCGATCTGCGGGACCGACGCCCACCTGGTGCGCGGCGACTACCCGGGCTTCTGGCCGCCGGCCTTCCCCTTCATCCCGGGCCACGAATGGGCCGGCGAGATCGCAGCACTCGGGCCGGGCGCGGAGCTCTTCGGCTGGAAGGTCGGCGACCGGGTCGCGGGGACCTCGCATGACGCCTGCGGCGTCTGCCAGAAGTGCGTCGAGGGCCACTACAACCTATGCGAGAACTACGGGCGTGTGGGGCTCCACAAGCAGTACGGCCACAGCGTCCAGGGGGCCGACGCGACCTACGTCGTCCACGGGGTCAAGTGCATCTTCCCGCTACCGGACGCGATCTCGTTCGACGAGGGCGCCGTCATCGATCCGGCGTCGATCGCGCTCCACGTCGCGAATCGCGGCAACGTCGCCCCCGGCGACAACGTCGCGATCATGGGCGCCGGCGCGATCGGCCTCCTCGGCGGCGACGCAGCCCGGATCCGCGGTGCGGCCCGTGTGATCGTCGTCGAGCGCAACCCGGGCCGCCTGGCCAAGGCTGCCGCGATGGGCTTCGAGACGATCGACCCCGCTGCCGGCGACCCGGTCGCGATCGTCCGCGAGATGACGGGCGGCCTGGGCGCGGACGTCGTCCTGGAGTGCGCGGGCGTGCCCGTGACCGTCCAGCTGGCGCTCGGCATGCTCCGCCGTGGCGGGCGCTGTGCCGCGGTGGGGATCCCGACCCAGGGCGTGGAGATCGCGATGCAGCGGCTGGTCCTCGACGAGCTGGAGCTCGTCGGGTGCCGCGCCTCCGCAGGCGAGATGCGGCGCGTGATGCCGCTCGTCGAGCAGGGTCGGATGCGCGTTCGCGAGGTGATGACCCACCGCTTCGCGCTCGCCGACTACGCGCAGGCGCTCGCGACCTTCAACGACCCGACGAGCGGGGCGATCAAGATCATCGTCGCCCCCTGAGCAGCGAACCCGCCGTGGGGACCGCCCGGTCATGCCACGGGCCCAGGAGAGCCATCCCGTGATCCGCGTCTACGACTGCGACCACCGCCACGACCTTCCCTTCGCCGACGTCAAACGGCTGGTGGGGGGCAAGGCCGCCAACCTGGCGGTGATGGCGGTCGACCTCGGGCTGCCGGTACCACCGGCGTTCACGATCACGACGGCGGCCTGCAACGAGTACCTGGCGAGCGGCTGGCCGGATGACCTCGACGCCGAGCTTCGCGAGCACATGGCGCGGATCGAGCGCCTCGTCGGTCGGCGCTTCGGCGGCCCGGGCGACCCGCTTCTCGTCAGCGTCCGGTCCGGCGCGCCCGTCTCGATGCCGGGCATGATGGACACGATCCTGAACCTCGGGCTGACCCCGGAGACCACCGCCGGCCTGGCGGCCGCGTCGGGCAGCGAGGCATTCGCGGCCAACTGCCGGAAGCGCTTCGTCGCCATGTTCCGCGACATCGTCGGCACCGACGCGGTCCCGGATGACCCCTGGGTCCAGCTCCGGGCGGCGATCGAGGCCGTCTTCCGCTCCTGGAACAGCGACCGGGCGCGCACCTACCGTGCGCGCGAGGGGATCGCCGACGACCTCGGAACGGCCGTCACGGTCCAGGCGATGGTCTTCGGCAACCGCAGCGTCGACTCCGGGACCGGCGTCCTGTTCACGCGGAACCCGGCCACCGGCGAGCCCGCCCTGTACGGCGACGTCATGTTCAATGCGCAGGGCGAGGACGTGGTGGCCGGCACGCACCGGACCGAGCCGATCGCCATCCTCGACGAGCGCATGCCCGCCGTCGGGCAGGAGCTCCACGACTACGCGGCTCGCCTGGAGCGCCACCACAGGGACCTGTGCGACATCGAGTTCACGATCGAGCACGGCCGGCTGTGGATGCTGCAGTGCCGAGTCGGGAAGCGGAGCCCGCAGGCCGCCCTGCGGATCGCGGTGGACATGGCGGAGGACGCCACGTTCCCGCTGACGCGCGCGGAGGCCGTGCGCCGCGTGGCGGGCTTCCTCGCCAATCCCCCGATGATCAGCGTCGAGCGTGATCGCGAGGCGCCCGTGCTCGCGACCGGCCTCCCGGCCTCGCCGGGAATCGCGTGCGGCGAGATCGCGACCACGCCCGACGGCGCGGTGGCGGTCGCGGAGGCGGGTCGGCCCGTGATCCTGGTCCGGGCTGAGACCTCGCCGGACGACGTCCACGGGATGGCGCGCTCGGTCGGAATTCTCACCTCGTGTGGCGGCCTCGCAAGTCATGCCGCCGTCGTCGCCCGGGGCTGGGGCATCCCCGCCGTCGTTGGCGCGGCTGCTGTCCACGTCGCGGGCGACGTCGTCACGATCGGCGACCGGACGTTCCGCGCCGGCGACACGATCGCCATCGACGGTGGCACCGGCGAGGTCTTCGCGGGCACGATCGCGGGTGCCCGGGTCGCGGTGCCCGAGGCCGCGACGCTGCGTGCCTGGGCCGCGGAGCTCGGGATCCCGATCGGCGACGCCGACTCCGTCGGGCCTGCCGCTGTCGGGCCGGGAGCCGCCCCCGACGCGGCAGCTCCATCCGGCGCCGCAGCGGCGGCGACCGCGGACGACGTCCTGCGGGCGCTGGTCGTGAAGGGCTATGCGACACCCGACGCCGTCGCGAGGGCACTCCTTTCGACGCCCGCGGAGATGGCCGCCGTGCTGGACCGGCTCGTCGCCGACGGCCTCGCGGAGCTCGCCGCGGGATCGTTTCGCCTGACCGCGGACGGCAAGGTCGTCGGGCGCGAGCGCATCGCCCTCGACGCTGACCGCTGGGGGGTCGCCAACGCGACGGCCGCCCTCGATGCCTTCCTGGCACTCGACGCCCGGATGAAGGGAACCGTCACCGCCTGGCAGATGCGCGACGTCGACGGCACCCAGACGTTCAACGATCACGCCGACGCGGCGTACGACGCGAGGGTGCTGGGCGATCTCGCGGCGCTCCACGCGGACGCGTCCACGTGGCTCCGCCCGCTCGTCGCGGGGCTACCCCGCCTTGCGGCGTACCTCGAGCGCCTCGAGCGAGCCGCGGCTGCAGCGGGTACCGGAGACGGCCGCTTCGTGGCGTCGCCGCGCGTCGACAGCTACCACGGCGTCTGGTTCGAGCTGCACGAGGACCTGATCCTCCTCGCCGGCCGCAGCCGCGCCGACGAGGTCGCAGCCGGTCGCGCCTGACCGGGGAGCCGACGTGGGTCCGCCCGCCCGTGGGGCGAGGACTCCAGCCGGGCGCGAACCGCCCGGACCGCGACGACCGTGACCCGGATCAGCGGGCGGGCGCAGCCGCAGGACGCGTGAGCTTGTCGTAGAGCGATGCGGCGTTGAGCGTCTGGATGTGGTCCATCATGTAGCCCTGCCCGATGTCGACCGGGCCGAAGCGATCCCGGAAGTCCACCCGGGCGATCGTCTCCTCGCGGGTCCAGCCCTTGGCCACGGCGGCCGCAACGGCCGACTTCCACTCCAGCAGCACCGAGCGCTGCATGTCGAGGTAGGCCTTCGTCACGACCGGCCCGTGGCAGGGAGCCCGGGCAAGACTTGGGGCCGCACGCGTTGCGCTATTCCTCCTGACGTGACGCCGCGCACACTGCTGAGCTACGTTCGCACCGTACTTGGGAAGCCGCTCGCGAGTGAAGCCGTGACGGGAGACAATCCGAATCGAACCGGCCTGCGGGAAACGTACAAGGGGCTAATCCTCGAGTTCGATCGAGGCGAACACACCGGTGATCTCATTCTAGGCGGTATCCGCGTTACAAAGGCTGGCGAGTCACCCAAACACCCGGTTGACGCCCCACCCGTTCATTAGTTGCTTGGTCGTTCTTGGGAGGCTGGCGTCATCATCAAGCGTGTCGGATCCGGCGCCGTTCTTGCACGAGTAGCTGGCTGATGAGTCGCTGTGCGTCCGGCGTGTCTACGAGTGTCCAGACGTCGTGCCCCGGGCGCTCTTGTGACAATTCGAGCAAAATGGCGGCGGATTGCTCGGCAGGCAAGCCATTGAAGTGCCGCCCTGGCAACTCGACGACGGCGGTGCGTGCGCGCATTCCCTCGAGCGTCGCCAGGATCTTCAACACCGCCGCCCGATAGACGCGCTCTCCAAAATCCGCCCGCTTGCCGATTCCGAAGAATAAAAGCTTGTCGAAAGGCAAATGTGGCTTACCGGGCAACAACACCACTTCATCGAGCTGCCCACTTACGAAGTTCGATTGCATCAATCGCGAGAGTCGTCCGCAGAGACGCCAGTCAACGAGCCCAGCAACACCGTGCGCAGGCCGCTCGTCCTCCAACACGGAGGCCACCAGCACCTCCGTGCTCGCGCAGTCGAGTCGTCGCAAGTGAGGGGAAATGAATCGCAGGTCCATGCGGAAAACTAGCCGCTCTTCGGCCCACCGTCAGTGTGCGGCAGCTCCACGCGGCCACAATCATCGGCAACTTGGTCGAGCACGCCATTGACGAAAGCGCTGCTTTCCTCGGCGCCGTAGCGCTTCGCAAGCTCGACCGCCTCGTCGAGGGCGACTGCACGTG
>JADGQH010000224.1 GCA_017881985.1 Chloroflexota bacterium
GACGTCGGTGCGGGCACGATCGCTGCTTCGGGCCTCCGGCGGCCGTTCGGCGCGTATCGCGTGACGCCCGAAGACGAGCAGGTCCAGGTCCAGCGCGCGCGGCCCCCAGCGTGGGCCGTCGCGCCGCCCGAACGCACGCTCCAGCCCTTTAAGCACGATGAGCAGCGCAAGCGCGCCGGTGACTGGATCGGCACCGCCCGAAACGTCGAGCGCCACGACGGCGTTGCGAAACTCGGGCTGGTCGGTGACTCCGACCGGCGCCGTTGCGTAGAGCCGCGAGACACCGACGAGCCGCACTCGTGGGAGCGCCGCCAAGGCGTGGATCGCGCCCGCCAGGGTGTCGGCGGCACTCCCGATGTTCGCTCCCAGCCCGACGTATGCCCGAACCCGACCCAACCCAGCCGCCTCCCGCGGTACCGTTCGGGCATGCCGCCCGTCGCCGTCCGCATTCTGCACGCCGAGGCTGGGCCGAACGCCGGACCACTGGAGCTCGCGCTCATCGTGGCGCGCGCCGAGCTTGCGGAGCGCCACCGACGTGAGTTCCTGGCTGCGGGCGCCGCCGACGTCCGCGTCGTCGCCGGCCCGCCGGACGGGATCTTCTTCGGGGATCGGCTACGCGGGCTCGCCGAAATGGCGCTCGTTGGAGGGGCGGGCGGCCTTGTCGTGCTGGGATCGGGCTCCGTGCCGCTCGCGACGGCCCGTGACCGACGCACGTTCGTGTCGGCGGCGGCCGTGCCGACTTCGCGAGCTCTGGCCAACAACGTCTACTCGGCGGACATCGTGGCCATCTCGGCGACGGCCCTGCGCCACGCCGTCCGCGACCTGCCGAGCCTGCCCGCCGACAACGCACTGCCCCGCTGGCTCGCGGAAGTCGCAGGGATCCCCGTCTCGGGGCTCCAACGGTGGCGGCTCGGTATCGACCTCGACTCGCCCCTCGACCTGCTCGTGGCCGGGTGGGCCGTCGGCGCCGCCCGGCTTCGGACGGCTGGGATCGACATCGACGTGGTGGCTGTCCGACTGGGACGCGTCCGGGCGATCCTCGCCAACCGGCGGGCAGAGCTGGTACTGGCAGGAAGGACCTCGGCAGCGACGCTTCGTGCCCTCGAGCGCGGCGCCGCCTGCCGGGTGCGCGCGCTGATCGAGGAGCGCGGCCTGCGCGCGGCGAGCCTCCTGGCGCTCGGAATGCACGACGGCGGGCCCGACGGAGGCGCGGCAGGGTCGGAGCCCGGCCCCGTCCTCCGCCCGCCGAGATCGACGCTCGGCCTCCTCGTGGACCGCGACGGTCCGGGCGCGCTCGGCGGGCTGCTGGCACAGCTGGGCGATGGCGCCGTGGTCGACACGCGCGTCCTGATGGCACACCGGTGGGGTGCGGACGAGGCCGGCTGGCCGCCCGCGGAGGATCGCTTCGCCGCGGACCTGCTGCTGCCGGACCGGATCGCCGACCCGTGGTTGCGATCGCTCGTGGCGGGCCTCCGCGACGCGCCGATCCCGATCCTTGCCGGCGGCCATACGCTCGTTGGACCCGGGATCCGCCTCCTCGCGGCTCGCCGCGCGCCGAGGCCACGCACCCCGTGACAGGAACGCCGTGAGCACGCCGGCCGAGGACGCGATCCGCGCCGAGATCGTCGCGCACGGGCCGATCCCGTTCGCGCGCTTCATGGCGCTCGCGCTCGGTCACGCGACTGGCGGCTACTACACGGGGCCTCGGGCGCGCCCGACCCGCGGCGGCGACTTCCTTACCGCGCCGGAGCTTCACCCGGTCTTCGGGGCGGCGCTCGCCCGGCAGGTGGCCGAGGCGTGGGAGCGGCTCGCGCGGCCGGACCCGTTCACGCTCGTGGAGTACGGGGCGGGCGCGGGGACGCTGGCCCTTGCGATCCTCGCCGGTCTCCGCGACGACCGCTCCCCGCTCGCGGACGCCCTGGTCTACGCGCCGATCGAGCTGAACCCGCACCGCCTGGCCGAGCTCGAGGAACGTGCCGCTTCCGCCGGACTGCCGTTGGCCGCACCGCGCACCGACCTCGTGCACCCCGACGGCGCCGTCCAGGTCGCCGGCGCCGTGCTCGCAAACGAGTTCCTGGACGCCCTCCCGGTCCACGCCGTGGAGATCCACGAGGGGCGACCGCGCGAGGTCCACGTCTGCGTCACGCCAGCCGGTGAGCTCGAGGAGCTCCTCCTCGCGCCGTCCACGCCGGCGATCGCGGCCCGCCTCGACGCGCTCGCGACTTGCGGCGCCACGTTCGAGGAGGGGCAGCGGGCGGAGCTCTGCCTCGGGCTCGACGGGTGGGTCGCGGACGTGGCCGCCACGCTTTCGTCGGGCATCGTCCTCGTGATCGACTACGGGGCGCCTGCGCTCCGGCTGTACGGACCGCGCCACCGCGCCGGCACGCTCATGACGTACCGCGGCCACGCGGCCGACGCGTCGCCCGACGCGCCCTACCGCGACATCGGCGAGCGCGACATCACGGCCCACGTGGACACGACCACGCTGGCCCGGCTGCTCGACGCGGCCGGCTTCGACGTCCATGGCGAGACCACCCAGGCCGAGCTGCTCGTCGGGTGCGGGCTGGAGGACCTGCTGGAGCGGGAGCGGATTCGCGCGGTTGACCCGGCCGCGGCGCTCCTGCTCCGCTCCGCGGTGATGCGGCTCCTCGATCCGCGGCACCTCGGTGGGTTCCGGGCGGTGCTCGCGGGACGGGGCATCCACGTCGCGCCGCCGCTCCGCGGCCTGGCGTACCGATCGGCGGTCGGACGACCGCGCTACTGAGCGCGGTCGGATGGCCGCGCTACTGAGCGCGGTCGGATGGCCGCGCGTGAGCCTGAAGCGCCCCTCGTGGGTCGCCACGTGCCCGGAACGCTCCTGCTAGGATGCCATGGCGCGCCCGGGACCCTCCGGTCACGACGCGTGCGCCCGTCTCACCCGAGCCCCCCACCGGGTCGAGGGGACCGGCCGGCCGCTCCGCATCGAGGAGTCCGGCGGGCCTGCCCGGCCGCAGAAAGGTGCGATGCAAGGGATCTGGTACGTCGTCGGCTTCGGCATCGCCGGCGTCTCGTTCGTCTTCCTGACGATCGGGCTCTCATGGCTCATCAGCCACCGGACGCGCGGCAGCCGGGGCAAGGGCCTGCCGTACGAGAGCGGGATCGACACCTACGGCGATACGCACGGCCGCTTCGGCGTCTCGTACTACCTCTATGCGCTCCTGTTCGTTGCGTTCGACATCGAGGTGATCTTCATCTTCCTGTGGGCGCTCGTCATCCGCGACCCGATCCCGGGCATCCTGACGACCATGTTCCTGTTCGTCGGGATCCTCCTGCTGGGGCTCGCCTACGCCTGGCGGAAGGGCGTGCTGACGTGGCGATGACGGAGCGAGGCGCGCCCGCCGCCGGCCGAGCGCAGAACCCGGACCTGCCGGTCCCGGCGTCAACTCCGGGGGCCGCGACGAACCCCGTCGCTGCAACTACCGCTGAGGACGCGCTCGTCGAGGCGATCGTCGTCCCGAACGCCCTCTGGCGGCCCGAGGACCCGGCGGGCTACGGCGGCGGCGCACTGCCGGACGACCCCCGCCTGGAGATGCGCCGCTACGACGAGTCCGGCGAGGGCCGCCACAACGACGCGCGCTGGGGCGCCCTCGACATCGTCCCCACCAAGGCCGACTACGTCCTGGACCTGATCCGGCTGAACAGCCTGTGGCCGCTCCTGTCGGGGCTCGCCTGCTGCGCGATCGAGATGATGTCCACCGCCACCAGCCGCCACGACATCGACCGCTGGGGGATGTTCCCGTTCCGCGCCTCGCCCCGCCAGGCGGACGTGCTCATCGTGGCCGGGACGCTCACCACGAAGATGGCCGAGCCGCTGGTCCGCCTCTGGGCGGAGATGCCCGAGCCGAAATGGTGCGTCGCGATGGGCGACTGCACGTGCTCCGGCGGACGCTACAAGCGCAGCTACAGCACCGTCCAGGGGATCGACCGCGTCCTGCCGGTGGACGTCTACGTGCCGGGCTGCCCGCCCCGACCGGAAGGCCTGATCTACGGGATGATGAAGCTCCAGCAGCTGGTCAAGGAGCGCCGCGGCCACTGGCCCGAGCGCGCGATCGGGCCCACCGTGCCGGACCAGGTGTAGCCGATGGATCGTGCCTTCCGGGCGCTCGTCGAGCGGACCTTCGGGGACCTCCTGACCGGTCCCGTGCGCCAGCGCCACGACGAGACCGAGATGCGGATCCGCCCCGGGGACGTGCCGCAGGTGATGCGGACGCTCCACGACGACGCGGCGCTCCGGTTCGAGTACCTGAGCGACCTCGCGGGAGTCGACACCGGGACCGACTTCCAGGTGGTCTACCACCTGTTCAGCGTCGTGACGCCGGACTGGCTGCGCGTCGTCGCCGACCGAATCCCGCGCGACCAACCCCGCATCCCCTCGATCACGTTCCTCTGGAAGGGCGCGGAGTGGATGGAGCGCGAGGCGTACGACATGTTCGGCCTCGTGTTCGAGGGCAACCGCGACCTGCGCCGGATCTACATGCCGGACGACTTCGTGAGCTTCCCGCTGCGCAAGGACTTCCACCTCCCGGACGACGCGTCGCGCTCGCCCGGAGGCGGCGTGCGCCCGATGGAGGACGCCGCCACCCCCGCTGACGCTGCCGCGGCCACTGCCCGCCGCACGGCCACGGCCCCCTAGCCCAGGAACCGCCGATGACGTCCTCGACCCGCCCCAGCCTCGACGATCCCGCCCTCACGATCCCGCTCGAGCACGCCGGGATCTTCGAGCCGATCCCGCTCGCCCGGACCGAGCGGCAGCAGGAGTTCTACGGCCTCAAGGACGGGGAGATGCTCCTGAACATGGGGCCCCAGCACCCGTCCACGCACGGCGTCCTGCGGGTGGTCCTCAAGATCAACGGCGAGCAGGTCGTGGACCTGGACCCGGTCCTCGGCTACCTCCACCGCGGCGTGGAGAAGCTGTGCGAGAACTCGGACTACCACCACATCATCAGCCAGATCGACCCGCTCGAGTACGTCAGCTCCCTGTTCATGGAATGGGCGCCGGTCATGGCGTTCGAGAAGCTGATGGACGTCCAGGTGCCGCGCCGCGCGGAGTACATCCGCGTCCTCACCGGCGAGCTCCTGCGCATCTCGAGCCACGCCCTGTTCCAGGGCTGGATGGCGCTCGACCTCGGCGGCCTCACGCCGATCCTGTACAGCTTCATCGAGCGCGACGAGATCGTGGAGATGCTGGCGGCGATCACCGGCCAGCGGATGCTGTTCAACTACTTCCGCATCGGCGGCGTGAACGGGGACCTCAACCACGAGTTCATGTCCCGCCTCGGCGACTGGATGAGCCGGGCCGCGAAGCAGCACGAGGCGAACAT
>JADGQH010000225.1 GCA_017881985.1 Chloroflexota bacterium
CGCCGCCGGCGAGAGGACCGCTCGCGCACGTCAAACCGATCAGAGCCGATATCAGCCGCATGCTCATCTGCACTCCTTGGAATCGGGCCCGCGTCCGTGGCCGCTTAAAGGTAGTGATGGAATCGATGGCGATCGTCTCAGGAAATCCGCCAGATAATGCCGCGCGGTGGACCGGCCGAAATGGCGGGCAGGGGGCCGCGGGCGGTCCATTTCCCGCCCCCCGATAAAAAATCCGCCCCCGCGGCGTCTAATATGGGATAGGGCGAATGTTCGCCGGCGGGGCGCGATGTCCCGGTAGCGGACGGACCCCGCAAGTTTTTCGAACCGCCGCGGCGGGTGCTTCGTATCATGGAGAGAAGCGCTTGCAGCGGATAATTATGATGGCGGCCAAAAACTGCCGCAAATAACGCCTATCGAGGTTTTGATTTTACTATGCGCCGTGTTCAGCCGATCGTCGCTCTCCTCGTTTGCGCCATGATGGCGCTGCCCGCATTCGGGCAAACGCAGTCGTTCGCCCAGGATTCCAGCCACGGCGTGGTGGCCGGGGTGACCCGGCCTTTCCGCCAGCGAACGGTGGGCGTGGTTTCCTTCGCCGATTCTCCCCGCATCGACAAGTTGATGCGCGCCGTCCTGGTTGAGCTCGACCTGCGCGCCGACGCGCTCGACGCCGCGTTCGGGGCGCCCGGAAGCCCCACGCGGCCGCGCCTCGAGACGGTCTACCTCGGCGGCGGGACGCCGTCGCTGCTGCCCGGCGAGGCAGTCGCCGGGCTGCTCGACCAGGTTCGGGACCGCTATGGGATCGCGCCCGGTGCGGAGGTGACGCTCGAGGCGAACCCGGGGCCCGACGACCGGGGAGACCTCGCCGGCCTGGCGAGGGCCGGGATCACGCGGATCTCGATCGGCGCCCAGAGCCTCCAGCCCGACGAGCTCCGGGCGCTCGGCCGGCGCCACCGCCCGGCCGACGTCGCCGCGACGGTCGCGGCGGCACGCGAGGCGGGCATCGGCAGCGTGAGCCTGGACCTGCTCTACGACGTCCCGGGCCAGACCCTCGCGAGCTGGACGGAGACGCTGGAGGCGGCAGTCGCGCTCGGGCCCGACCACGTCTCGGCCTACGCGCTGACGCTCGACGATCCCGAGGCCGAGGGCATCGCGGGTCCGACCGGCGATCACCTTCCGACACCGCCGGGCGCCAGGCGGTGGCGCGAATCGGCACGCGCCGCACAGGACGAGGACCGGGCCGCCGGGGCCTACGGGCTCGCCGATGCGCTGCTCGAGGGCAGCGGCTACCCGTGGTACGAGCTCTCGAACTGGGCGCGGCCCGGTCACGAGAGCCGGCACAACCTCGTCTACTGGGAGCGTCGACCCTACGCGGCCGTGGGTCCCGGGGCGCATTCCTTCGACGGCGCGACGCGGCGCTGGAACGGCGCACGCCTCGATGCGTGGACGGCCGCGCTCGTGCCCGCCTCGGCGGGGGTCGCGCCGAGGCTGCCGCCGGGCGGATCGGAGCCTGTCGACGCGGCCGCGGCCGAGGCGGAAGCCCTGTTTCTCGGGCTTCGCCTCGCGCGCGGCATCCCGCGCGAGGCCGCGCTCGGCAGGATCGAGGCGTTCGCCTGGGCCACCGAGCACGGCCTCGTCGAAGACCAGCGGGGGGACCGGGTGCGCCTCACCCTCCGCGGCCGGCTCCTCTCCAACGAGCTCTTCTCCCGCCTCGTTTGACCTCGCGGCTCCGAGCCGGGCACGATTGACACCCGCGCGCGTCCCCTGCTACGATCCGTCGAGCGGTTGGCACTCTATAGAGGAGAGTGCTAACTGGATCTGGCACTCGCATCGACTGAGTGCCAACAGGAGCAGGACACCCGTGACTCGTGGCATTCGACGCAGCTCCGGCCCGCTGGACCAGCGGGCCCAGGCGATCCTGCGCGCCGTCATCGAGGAGTACATCGCGAGCGCGGCCCCGGTGGGCTCACTGATGCTCGTCGAGCGGTACCGCCTGCAGGTGAGCTCGGCGACCGTCCGGGCGATCCTCGCGGAGCTCGAGATGGAGGGGCTGCTCTCGCACCCGCACACGTCCGCCGGCCGCGTCCCGACCGACGCCGGCTACCGCTTCTACGTGGAGAGCCTGATGGGCGAGGTCCCGCTCTCGCCCATCGAGCAGCTCACGATCCGCCACCAGTTCGGGCAGGTGGAGTTCGCCTCGGACCAGTGGTTCCGGCTGGCCGCCACCACGCTCGCGTCCGCGACGCGCTCGGCGGGCATCGCGACCCCGGCCAAGCCGCGCGCCGCCCAGATCCGGCGCTTCGAGCTGCTCATGATCGGCGACCGCATGGCGAGCCTGATCATCGTCCTCAACGAGGGGACCCTGAAGCAGACGCTCCTGACGCTCGACCCCGCGACCACGGAGAAGGAGCTCGAGGAGGCCGCCCGCCGCCTGAACGCCTCGTGCGCCGGGCGGAGCGCCGCCGATGTCGCGGAGCACCTCCGCTGGTTCGACCAGGCCCCGCCCGACGACGCGGTCTTCGCGCTGGTCCGCCGTGCCGGCGATCGCGCGCTGCGCCTCCTCCGTGAGTTCGACGCGGCGAGCGTCGAGCAGCTCTTCAGCGACGGCCTGCTCAACGTCATGGCAGCCCCCGAGTTCGCCAGCTCCGAGAAGCTGCGGCGCGTCTTCGAGGCGCTCGAGAACCGGAGCTACTTCGCCGAGCTCTTCGATGCTGTCACCATCGACGGAGGCCTGCGGGTCTACATCGGCCGGGAGAACCGTCCCGACGAGATGGCGGACGTGAGCCTCGTGATCGGGCCGTACGGCCGCCCCGGCGCCGCCGTGGGCTTCGTGGGCGTGCTGGGTCCCACCCGCCTTCGGTACCCACAGGCGATCGGGACGGTGCGCTTCGTGTCCGGCCTGATGAACGACCTCGTTGATCACCTCTACACCTGAAGCGCAGGGACACCATGCCGAACCATCCTGACCAGCCCGTGCCGCGGCGCCGGACACGCGCCGACGACCGGATCGCCGAGCTCGACGTGAGCGCCACGACGCTTCTCGCCCAGGTCGAGGCGTTGACCGCCGAGCGTGACGCGGCGATCGCCAGGGCCGACGAGAACCTGCTGACGGCCCAGCGGGCGGCCGCCGACTACGCGAACCTCAAGCGGCGCTCCGAGGCCGACCGGGAGCGCGATCTCGATCGCGCCCGCGAGAGCCTGCTGTCGCGCGTCGTGGAGCTTGCCGACGACTTCGACCTGGCCCTCGACCATCTCCCGCCCGAGGCACGCGACAACCCGTGGCTCGAGGGGATCGTGGCGATCGACCGGAAGCTGCGGGCGCTCCTGGAGCGCGAGGGCGTCACGCCGATCGAGGCGCTCGGCCGGCCCTTCGACCCGAATGAGCACGAGGCCCTGAGCCACGTGTCCGGGAGCGGCGCCCCCGAGGGCGACGTCGTGCTGGAGATCCGGCGCGGCTATCTGCTGCGAGACCGCGTGCTCCGCCCGGCGCTCGTCGCCGTGAGCGACGGCAGCCCGCGCCTGAACTGACCATCCACCCACCCCAACCCCACCCGAACACCAGGAGACCTGCACGCAATGGGCAAGATCATCGGCATCGACCTCGGCACGACGAACTCCGTCGTCGCGGTCATGGAGGGCGGCGAGCCGACCGTCATCGCGTCCGCCGAGGGCGGCCGGACGGTTCCCTCCGTCGTCGCGTTCACGAAGACCGGCGAGCGTCTCGTCGGCCAGCTGGCGAAGCGCCAGGCCGTCACCAACCCGGCAAACACCGTCTACTCGATCAAGCGTTTCATGGGCCGCCGTTGGGACGACCCGGAGGTGAAGCATTCGCGGGCGCTCGTCCCGTACACCGTGGAGAAGGACGCCGCCTCCGACGGCGTCCGGGTGGCGCTCGCCGACGGGCGCACCTACACCCCGCCCGAGATCTCCGCGATGATCCTGCAGAAGCTCAAGGCGGACGCCGAGGCATACCTCGGCGAGAAGGTGACCGAGGCGGTCATCACCGTGCCGGCCTACTTCGACGACACGCAGCGCCAGGCGACGAAGGACGCCGGCCGCATCGCCGGCCTCGACGTCAAGCGGATCATCAACGAGCCCACCGCGTCGTCCCTCGCCTACGGCCTCGACAAGCAGAAGGACGAGAAGATCGCCGTCTACGACCTTGGCGGCGGCACCTTCGACATCTCGATCCTCGAGCTGGGTGAGGGCGTCTTCGAGGTCAAGTCGACCAACGGTGACACGCACCTCGGCGGCGACGACTTCGACATCCGGGTCATGGACTGGCTCCTCGCGGAGTTCAAGAAGGACCAGGGGATCGACCTCCGGTCCGACCCGCAGGCCCTCCAGCGCCTCAAGGAGGCGGCGGAGAAGGCCAAGATTGAGCTCTCCTCGTCGATCTCGACAGAGATCAACCTGCCCTACGTGACAGCGGACGCCGGCGGCCCCAAGCACCTCGTCGTCACGCTCACCCGGGCCAAGCTCGAGGACCTGGTCGGCGACCTCGTCGAGAAGACGAAGGGCCCGGTCCTCCAGGCGATCAAGGACGCGGGCCTCAGCGCGGCCGAGATCGACGAGGTCGTGCTCGTCGGCGGGATGACCCGCATGCCGTCGGTCATCGAGGCCGTCAAGGCGATGTTCGGGGGCAAGGAGCCGAATCGCGGCGTCAACCCGGACGAGGTCGTGGCGGTCGGCGCCGCGATCCAGGCAGGCGTCCTCGCGGGCGACGTCAAGGATGTTCTGCTGCTGGACGTGACCCCGCTCTCGCTGGGCATCGAGACGCTCGGCGGCGTCATGACGAAGCTCATCGAGCGGAACACCACGATCCCGACCTCCAAGAGCCAGGTCTTCTCGACGGCGTCGGACAACCAGCCGCAGGTGGAGATCCACGTCCTCCAGGGCGAGCGCGACTTCGCGACCGACAACAAGACGCTGGGCCGGTTCATCCTCGACGGGATCCCCTCCGCGCCGCGCGGCGTGCCCCAGATCGAGGTGACGTTCGACATCGATGCGAACGGCATCGTGGAGGTGCGGGCGAAGGACCGCGCCACGAGCAAGGAGCAGAAGGTCCAGATCACGGCGTCCTCGATGCTGGACAAGAAGGACGTCGACCGGATGGTCCGCGAGGCGACCGAGCACGCGGCCGAGGACCAGAAGCGCCGCGAGGAGGTCGAGACCCGGAACCAGGCCGAGGCGCTCACGTTCCAGGCCGAGCGCACGCTCAAGGACCTCGGCGAGAAGGTCTCGCCGGAGGACCGCGCCGCGGTCGAGGGGAAGGTCTCCGACGTCCGCAACGCGCTCAAGACCGAGAAGGCCGACGTGGTCCAGGCGCGGGCCACCGAGCTCG
>JADGQH010000226.1 GCA_017881985.1 Chloroflexota bacterium
GATGGAGCTGTCCGTCGCCTCGACCTGGCTGGACGGGCTGCCGCTCGGCGGAGAGATCGTGGAGCTCGCCGCCGGCACGGGCTGGTGGACCGCGCTGCTGGCCGCGAAGGGCGATCTCCACGCCTACGATGCCGCCGGTGCGCCGCTCGATCGGGCGCGTTCCCGGCTCGTTGCCCATGGGCTCCGGGCGCACCTCCACGTCCGGGATGCGTGGGCCGCGCCGGATCGCGCCGTGGATGCGCTCTTCAGCGGCTTCTGGCTCAGCCACGTCCCGCGCCCGCGGCTCGCGGACTTCCTGGGGATCGCCCGCGCCTGGCTGCGGCCCGGGGGAATCTACGCGGCGATCGACTCGCAGCCGGACGCGGCATCGGGGACGGTCGACCGTCTGCCGGCTCCCGCGCCGGACCTCGCGCGGCGCCGACTCGCCGACGGCCGCGCGTTCACGATCCCGAAGGTGCACTACCGAGCCGATGAGCTGGCCGAGGCGCTGCGCTCCGCCGGGTTCGTCGACGTGGAGGTCGGTTCGAGCGGGCGCTTCTTCCTGCTCGTGCGCGCGATCGCCGCCTGACCGGCGCGCCGGGTACACTCGCCCGCATGTCGCCACTCGAAGGACGCACGCTCGCCACCGTCGGCACCGGGGTGATGGCGGAATCCATGATCGCCGGGCTGATCCGCGGCCGGCTGGTGGAGCCCGGGAACGTGATCGCGAGCCATCCCCGCGCCGATCGCCGCGAGGAGCTCGCCGCTGCGCACGGCATTCGCGTGACGGCCAGCAACGTGGCCGCCGTCGATGGCGCCGACGTGATCGTGCTGGCCGTGAAGCCGCAGATGCTCGCCCGCGTCGGTCGCGAGATCGGGCCGCACCTCCGCCCGGGCCAGCTGGTGCTGAGCATCATCGCCGGCGCAACCACCACGGCGCTTGCCGGCCTCCTGGGCCACCGCGAGCTGGTCCGGAGCATGCCGAATACGCCGGCCCAGCTGGGCCACGGGATGACCGTCTGGTACGCGACGCCGGAGACGACGCCCGAGCAGCGCGCCCAGGCGAAGGCGCTCCTCTCCGCGCTCGGGGTCGAGATCGAGGTCGACGACGAGAAGTTCGTGGCGATGGCCACGGCCGTCTCCGGCACCGGCCCGACGTACGTCTTCCTCGTCATGGAGGCGCTCGTGGACGCCGCCGTCCACCTGGGTTTCCCGCGCCACGTGGCCCACGACCTGGTCGTCGAGACGCTCGAGGGCAGCGCCCTCTTCGCCAAGGCGTCCGGGACCCATCCGGCCGTGCTCCGGAACATGGTGACCTCGCCCGGCGGGACGAGCGCCGCCGCCCTCCACGAGCTCGAGTCTGGCCGCCTCCGGACGGTCCTCTCCGAGGCCGTCTGGGCCGCCTACCGGCGCACGGTGGAGCTGGGCGAGCAGCTCGAGGCATCGGTCGAGTCGCCCGACCGCCGGTCGGGACGATGACCGTCGATCTCCGCACGGCCCCGGTGGCCGAGGTGCGCGGCCTCGACCTGCGCGCCGCCGACCGCGACCTGTGGGCCGACGAGGCGGCGATCTGGGCACGCCTGACGGGCGTCCTCGACCGGATCGCGGTCGCGGACTGGGACCGGCAGGTTGCGCCGTCCGAGGCCGGCGGACCGCCGTGGAGCGCCCTCGACCACGCCGGGCACCTGGCGGCATGGAGCGACGTCGGGATCGCGGCGATCGTCCGGGTGCTCGATGGTGCGGCCTGGCCCATGGACGACGACTTCGCGGACGGGGACTTCGACGCGTTCAACGAGATCCAGCGAGCCAGCTGGACCGGAGAGGGCGCAGCGGAGGTCCGGACCCACCTTGACGAGTCGCATGCGCGGCTTCTCGCGTTGGCGCGTGACCTCCCGGTCGACGTCGTCCGGGAGGACGAGGCGTGGAGCTGGGTCTTCATGACCCTCCACGGGCACGCGCTCGAGCACCTGGACATCCTCGAGCGGGCGGCGCGGCCCGAGCCCGCGTGAGCGACGCGCACGTCCCGCCTCCGCGCGGCCTCCTCGCGATCTTCGCCCACCCCGATGACGAGTCGTTCGGCGTGGGCGGCGTACTGGCGCTCGCGGTGGCTCGCGGCGTGCCGACGAACCTGGTCTGCGCGACCGACGGCGACCTGGGCGGGGAGGCGGGGGCGCGGGAGCTCGACCGCGAGCTGCGCCGCGCCGAGCTGCGGGAAGCGATGGCCGCCCTCGGCGTCCCCGAGCCGATCTTCCTCGGCTACCGCGACAGCGGGATGGAGAACTGGCCTCGCCCGGCCGAGTGCTTCGCGAACGCGGACGCAGAGGAAGTGGTGGTGCGCCTCGGGACGATCATCGCCGATCTCCGCCCCGCCGTCGTCCTGACGTTCGATCCGGGCGGGATCTACGGCCATCCCGACCACGTGACGGTCTCCGCCCGGGCGACCGAGGCGTATCGGCGGGCGGCACGCCGGCCGGGCGGTCCACGCGTCCTCTATCACCAGGCGATCCCGCGGAGCGGTCTCGCGGAGATGGGTCGCATCCAGGAGGCGTTCGCGGCGATGCGCGGTGGTGCAGCGACTCCGCCACCGAGCGAGGACGACCTCCTCCAGCAGCGGCGCTTCGTGGAGCTGGCCCGACCCGACGAGGAGGTCACCACGATCGTTGATGTCCGCAGCGTGCTGGACCGAAAGCTCGCGGCGCTCGCCGCCCACGCGAGCCAGATGCGCGACGGCAGCTGGGCCGACGCGCCGCGCGAGATGGTCGAGCAGTTCCTGGGCTGGGAGACCTTCGTGCGGGTGGACCCACCGCCCGTGCACGGAGAGCGGGAGACGGACCTCCGCGGCGTGGTATAACGCCGCGGATGCCTCCCGGACGCGTGATCGAGCCCTCCGACGACGACCTCCTCCCGAACGCCGAGACCGCGCTCGAAGCAGCGAGCCCCGATGCGTCGGCCCCGCCCCCGGTCAATGCCCCGCCCCGCCGCCGCGGACGGCCACCCGGCTCGAAGAACCGCCCGAAGCCCGCGCCCGATCCCGCCGGGGATCCCGCGGCTGAGGCGCCGCTCCCCCCTCACGACTTGTCGACGCGTCCGAGCGTCGCGATGCCGCCCACCGGGGCGACGCATCCCGGGGCGACACTCGCCGGCACCGGCGCCGGGACTCGCCGCCGCCGTGCGGCCCGGCCGTCCGGCGAGGCAGCCGCCTCCGTCCCTCGTCGCGACAGGTTGACGATCGAGCAGCTCGTCGCGTGCGACTCCCCGCGCGAGCCTCGCCTGTCGCCCGACGGGCGTCGCGTTGCGTACACCGCAGAGGCCGGGGGGGCGCGCCAGGTCTTCATCCTCGACCTGCGGAGCGGCGCGACCCGTCAGCTCACCGCCTCCGAGAAGGCAGTCTCGGATCCGCAGTGGGCGCCCGACGGCGCGCACCTCGCGTACGTTCGCGACAACGCGATCTGGGTGATCGGGACCAACGGCAGCCGGGCCACGATCGTCACCGACCATCCCGCCGGCAGCCGGGTGCCGCGCTGGGCGCCCGACGGTCGACGGATCGCGTTCGTCTCGCGCCGCCGTGGCTGGAGCCAGGTCTGGGTCCAGGATGCGCCGCTGCCCCACCGCGGCCGTCCGGCCGCCCGCCCCGTCGCGCCCGAGCCGCGCGCGCTCACGCCGGCCGGGGTGGACGTCGACGGGCTGGCCTGGTCGCCGGACGGGACCCGCCTCGCCATCACGGCGCAGCGCCAAGCCGACCTCCTCACCAACCAGGTCACGATCCTCGATCTCGCCTCGGGCGAGGAGCGCCTCGTCGCCGGCGCCACGGAGTGGGCGACCGGGGCCTGCTGGCTGCCCGACGGGCGCGGCATCATCTTCGTGGGCGATGCCGACGGCTGGTTCCAGGTCGTGCGCGTCGATTCCGACGGCACGGGACGGACCGCCCTCACGTCGGGCGCCGTCGAGCATGGCGCACCGGGCGCCCTCTTCGGGGTCGCCCCTATCCCGTCGCCGGACGGGACCCGCTTCGTCCACGCGACCATCCGCGACGCGCTCCAGCAGCTGTACGTCGCCCCGATGGCGGCTGCGACCCCCGCGAAGCGCAGGCCCGGCCGGCCGCCGAAGCATCCAGTGGTCGACCTCCCGCCCGGTGGCGTCGCGCCGGTCCGGATCGACCCGTTCGACGGCGTCTGGCTGGCCGTCGACTGGCTGCCGGACGGCAGCGGGATCCTCGCGGTGGGCGAGTCCTGCCGCGAGCCGGAGGATCTCTGGATCCTGCCGGTACCCGGCGTCGACGGGTCGCTCGCGCGGCGTCCCCGGCGCCTCACCCAGAGCCGCCCGACCGCCCTCCCGACCGCCGGCTTCGTGGACCCGGAGCATCGCCGGATCCGCGCTCGCGATGGGCTGCAGGTCCCGGTGACGCTTTGGCGGCCGGCGGCCGCCACGGGGCGACGGGGCGGGCTCACCGTCCCCACGATCGTCCATGTTCACGGTGGGCCCACCTGGCAGGCGTTCCGCGAGTGGGTCCCGCTCCGCGAGCTCCTGGTCCAGGAAGGCTTCGCCTACCTGTCGGTCGACTTCCGCGGCTCCACCGGGTATGGGCGCGACTTCCGGCACGCCAACCGGGGTGAGTGGGGCCACGCCGACGTCCACGATGTCATCGACGCGGCGCGCTGGGCAAGCGCCCAGCCCTGGTCGAACGGGAGGCTCGCGATGTACGGCGGGTCGTACGGCGGCTACCTGACGCTCTGCGCCCTGGTGGAGGAGCCGTCGATGTGGGCAGCCGGTGTCGACCTGTTCGGCGACTCGGAGATCGCGGAGAGCCATCGACATGGCGATCGCGTGGGCCGGATCGACCTGGAACGGATGATGGGAAGCCCGGACGACCCCGCGGCGGCGGAGCACTATCGGCGCGGCTCGCCCCTCTATCGCGCGGAGCGGATCGAGGCGCCGCTCCTCCTGCTCCACGGCCGGAAGGACCGCCGCGTCGTGCCGCTGATGACCGAGAAGATGGTCGAGGCGCTCGAGATCGAGGGCAAGTACCACGAGGTGCACTGGTACGCCGACGAGGGTCACGGCTGGGAGCGGCGCGAGAACCGTCGCGACGCCTTCGGCCGCATCCTCGCCTGGCTGAAACGGCACGTCGCCGGGGAGCTGCTGCCACCGCCCGCCTGACCGGCATGGAGACGATCGCCCGCCTCGCGGTCCTGCTCTCGTGTGCGGCGGCAGCCGGTGGGCTCCTCGTGAGCCTGGCCCGACCGCATCCCGCGGGCACACGCGTCCGCGCGGAAGGGCCGGGCAGCGTCCCCGGCGTGGTGCCGGCCACGCTGGCCGGGTACGTGCTGCTCGCCGGCGGGGCGGCTCTCACGGGGGCCGGC
>JADGQH010000044.1 GCA_017881985.1 Chloroflexota bacterium
TTATTTTCTAAAGCATCCGGGCTGTATATTCGGGGGATAGTCAAGGCTAAGCATCCTAAAACACATTATTTCGGGCTTGCGGGGGAGCCCGCCATCGCGAATATCGGATGTGCCGATGGGAATCGCGCGGGTCACGCTCGGACGGGCAGGCAAACCCGGGTTTGGCTGCATGCTCACGCTCGTGAGACCCGAGATGATCGGCCGAGCCGATATTTCCGGCGCAGCTCGGCGTCTCTTGTCCGGGCCCGTGCTGTGCGGTGGCCGAGCTGCAACGGTCGGCTCGACCGCGTGTCGACGCCGCCCCATGGACCGCGGCGCGCGTTCGCGAACGCTGCTCGGCTTGCGCGCATGCGCATGTGTTTTGCCCTCCGGACCCGGCTGATTGTGACAAAGGTCCCATCGGGGCCACGTTCGGGACGCGTACCATGCCGCCCCATGGAGACGGTCACGCTGCAGGATTCCCAGTCCACGCCCGAAGGGAGCGCCGACGGCGGCACACCCAGGAGCACGCCCGGCGGCCCGCCCGCAGGGCTCATCGATCTCGCCGTGACGCGCCGCGGATTCCTCCGTGGCGCCGCTCTCGCGGGCACCGGTCTTGTGGCGGCCACCGTGGCTGCGTGTGCGCCCGCAGCGGGCCAGGCCTGGCAGTACGCCACGTCGAAGCCGCTGGCCAGCGGAAGCGCGGCGCCGGTCGCCTCGGCCGCGGCCAGCGCCGCCGCGTCGGCGGCCCCGAGCATGAGCATGGCTCCGACGGCGGCCCCGAGCGCCGTGCCGTCCGCGTCGGCGATCGCGAATCTCCCGCCGGGGTGGAGCGAGCACGACATCAACGCCCGCCAGGTCATCCGCCGCTACCTCGGCAAGATCGCGCCGGCCCTCAAGGGCGTCTACGGCGACGCCGCCTTCGCCAAGCTCGCCGACATGCTGGCGGCAAGCGAGAACTACCCCGAGCTCACCGCGATCCCCGAGTTCGCCCAGGTCACCCAGGGCAACGAGCAGATCGCGCCCAAGATCGTCAACGGCGTGAAGGTCTTCGAGCTGACCATCGATGAGATCGACCACAAGATCGACGCCACGAAGGCGCCGCTCAAGGCCCTGGGCTACAACAAGATCTGGCCCGGCCCCCAGCTGCGCGTGACCGAGGGCGACAAGGTCCAGGCGGTCTTCACGAACAACCTCAAGGAGACGACCGGCGTCCACTTCCACGGCATCGAGTTCGAGGACTTCTTCCAGGACGGCGTCCCGTTCGTCACCCAGAAGCCGATCGCGCCCGGCGAGACGTTCACCTACGAGTTCACCGCCACCCCGCACGGCTCGATGATGTACCACTCCCACCACAACGCGACCGACCAGGTCGGGCGGGGGCTCCTCGCCGCGTTCATCGTCGACCCGAAGGATCCGGCCGAGAGCTACGCCAAGAAGTACGGGGTCACCCAGGAGTACACCTGGATCTCGAACGACACCGTCGGCGGATTCACGATCAACGGGCACGGGTTCCCGGCCGTGGTGCCGATCGTCGCCGCGAAGGGCGAGAAGGTCCTCGTCCGCTTCATGAACGAGGGAATCATGATGCACCCGTGGCACCTCCACGGGTACCGGATGCGCGTCGTCGCGCGCGACGGCGCCCGGCTGGGCACGGCCGAGTTCTTCGCCGACACGCTGGGCGTCAACCCCGGCGAGCGCTACGACGTCATCGTCGATGTCGACCGGCCGGGAGTGTGGGCGTTCCACTGCCACATCCTGCCGCACGTCGAAGGGACCGAGGGAATGTTCGGCATGGTCAACACCCTGATCGTCACGCCGACCAAGGTGGACCTGACGCCGCTCCTGACGTAGGCGCCGCTCCGCGGCGCAGCACCGAAGACGGGACAACCTGACCATGGCGCACATCGAGACGATCCTCCTCGCCACCGATGCCTCGCGGGCGTCGGAAGCCGCCGAGGAGCAGGCGATCGAGCTCGCCGCCCGGCTCGGTAGCCGGCTGGTCGTCGTCTCCGCGATCTCCGGGTCGCCTGAGGTCCGATCCGGCCGCCTGGTCGCCGTGGAGGGCGTCGTCCAACGAGCGCGCGCCGGTGGTGCGAGCGCGGAGGGCCTGACCTGGGACGGTGATGCCGGCGAGTCGATCGTCGAGGCGGCGGCGGCAGAGCACGCCGACCTGATCGTCGTGGGGACGCACGAGCGCGGCACCGTCGGGCGCCTCTTCCTGGGCAGCGTCTCGGATCACGTGGTCCGACATGCCGGGTGCCCGGTCATGGTGGTGCGGCCGACCCACGTGCTCTCGGGCTCGTCGAGCTGACCCGGGGCCGCATGTGTGCGGCCGCCCGGCCGGTGCTGGCGTTCGCGACCGCCGAGCTGGGGGCTGGCGCTCGCGGGCGCGTCCGTCCGACGACTCCGGCCCGCGATCCCGCCCAAGGCTGGGCACGCCGGGCTGGGGCCGCGCCCCGTGTGCGATCCCGATCCTCGTCGCTCGGCGGAGCACGCGGACCGAACGACGCTACACGGCGGGCGCTCCCTGGCCGGGTCCGGGAGCTTGTGGGCGCGCCCCGCACCCTACCTGGTGTACATCCCCTCCGGGTCGAGCTCCTCGCGGATGAGCCGGAGCTCCTCCGGTGTGGGCGCCGGCGTCGGGGCGAGCGACGGAGAGATGTGCGGCTCCCATCCGAGCGTCGCGCGAACCTCGTCGAGGGTCGCCCCGGGGTGGAGGAAGTCGAGGCGCATCTCGCCGGTCTCGTCGAAGTGCCAGATCCCGAGGTCCGTGACCACGACGGATGGACCGCTGCCCAGCCAGCCCTGCTCGCGCCGGATCCGTTCCGACTTCTCGGCGCCGCCGAGGTTCCCGGGCGAGGTCCGGAAGTCGATCCGCTCGACGAAGGAGCGTGCCGACTGCCGCATGATCACGAAGATCTGGCGCGCATTGATCGCGATCTCACAGGCGCCGCCCGACCCGGGGAGCCGGGTCTTCGGGTGCGCGTACTCGCCGATGACGGTCGTGTTGATGTTCCCGAAGCGGTCGATCTGGGCCGCGCCCAGGAAGCCGACGTCGATCAGCCCGCCCTGCAGGTAGTAGGCAAAGAGCTCCCACATGCTGGTGACCGCCGTCGCGCCGGTGACGATCGTGGGGTCGCCGATCGAGAGCGGCAGTCGCGCCGGGCGTGCGCCGAACACGCCTGCCTCGTAGACGAGCTCCATGTCGGGAGCGACCGTGCGCTTGGCGAGGTTCACGGCGATGTTCGGGAGGCCGACGCCGACGAAGCAGACGCGCTGCCCGGCAAGCTCGCGGGCAGCCGCCACGATCATCATCTCGGACTTCGAGAACTGGGCCGGGCTCGTGGCCGCGCGCGTGGGACCGTCTCCGGGGCGCTCGGCAGCCATCAGCGGTACTCCCCGTAGTCGACCACGCCGGACGGGGCGGAGCCGCTCGGCAGGAGTGAGCGCAGCCGCTCCGGGCCGAGCTTCTCCGCGTACGCCGCGCGGCCATCGAGGTCGTAGACCCAGTCACGCAGCCACTGCTCGGTGGCAGCGGGATCCCGGCTGATGGGGTCCCAGTCGCGGTAGAAGCGGTTGTCGCGGTCGTAGCGGCCCTGGACATAGGACGGATGCGCGCCCCACGGCTCGACCACCACCGCATCGACCACGATCCCGGGGACGATCGTCCGGTTCGGGTCGGCCCGGATGACGGCCTCGTCAACGAGCTCCTCGACCACCACGATCACGCGCTCGGCCGCGAAGGCGGCCTCCTTCTGGCAGCCGAGGAGGCCCCAGACCTGCGTGTTACCGGCCGCGTCGGAGCGCTGCGCGTGGATCACGGTGACGTCCGGCTTGAGGGGTGGCACCGCGTAGACCATCCCGTCGCCGTACGGGCTCTCGATCGGCCGGATAAGCGGGTTCGCGACGGGCAGGTCCGTCTCGAAGTACGAGCGGAGCGGCATGAAGGGGAGGTTCGCCGCCCCCGCCGCGTAGCGCGCAACCATCCCGAAGTGGCTGTACTCCTCGAGCTCCAGCGACGTGTCGGCGCCCTCCGTTACCCGCCGGATCGCGTTCAGGCCGCCGACCCCGGGATTGCCGAGCCAGCTGAAGATGAGCTTGCGCGCGACGCCCGCCGCGACCATCTGGTCGTAGATGACGTCGGGCGTCATCCGCGCGAGCACGAGGTCGCGCCGGCCCTGCCGGATGATCTCGTGCCCCGCCGCGAAGCTGATGAGGTGGGTGAAGCCCTCGATGGCGACGGTGTCGCCGTCGCGCACGAGGTCGGCGACCGCGTCGCGCATCGTGGCGACCTTCGAGCCGGACATGGCTGGCCTCAGTGGCCGGCGACCGCGGCGACGGCCTCTGCGAAGACGCGACAGCCGGTGGCGATCTCCAGCTCGGTGACCACGAGCGGCGGCGACATCCGGATGACGTCGTCCCCGGCGGTGAGAACCATCAAACCGCGCTGGAACGCCGCATGCTCGACGGCGGCGGCCGTGGCACCCGAGTCGAATTGGACGCCGATGAGGAGGCCCTTGCCCCGGACCTCCCGGACGCGATCCGGGTAGGCGGCCACGAGCGGCCCGAGCGCCGCCTGCATCTGCTCGCCGCGGGCCGTCGCGTTGTCGATCAGGCCCTCCTCGAGCAGGCCGATCGTGGCGAGCGCTGCAGCGCAGCTGACCGGGTTCCCGCCGAACGTCGAGCCGTGCGCGCCGGCCGCCCAGGTCATCAGGTGCTCCTTGGCGATCATGGCGCCGATCGGCATCCCCGAGGCGAGGCCCTTGGCCGTCAGGACCACGTCCGGCTCGACGTCCCAGTGCTGGATGGCCCACATCCGGCCGGTCCGGCCCATGCCGCTCTGCACCTCGTCCGCGACGAGGAGAATGCCGTGCTGGTCGCAGATCCTGCGCAGCCGCGGGAGGAACTCCGCATCGGGGACCTGGATCCCGCCCTCGCCCTGGATCGGCTCGACGACGATCGCCGCAACCTCGTTCGCCGGCACCAGGCGGTGGAAGACGCGCTGCTCCAGCTCGTCGAGGCCGGCCGACCCGAACGGCACGTGGTAGATGCCCGGCAGCATCGGGCCGAAATGCGCGTGGTACTTCGCCTTGGAGGCGGTGAGGCTGACGCTCCCGAACGTGCGTCCGTGGAAGGCGCCCAGGAAGCCCACGATGTACTGGCGCCCGGTGGCGTAGCGGGCCAGCTTGAGGGCTGCCTCCACGACCTCGGTGCCGGAGTTCCCCAGGAAGACGCGGGTTGAGCCGTGCATCGGCGCGATCCGCTCCAGCTCGGCCGCGAGGTGGGCGTAGATCGGCAGGTAGAAGTCGGACGCGCTGTAGTGGAGGAGCTGCGCCGCCTGCTCCTGGATCGCCGCCACGACCCGGGGGTGACAGTGCCCGGTGACGTTGACCGCGATTCCCGCACAGAAGTCGAGGAAGCGGTTCCCGTCGATGTCCTCGATCGTTGACCCCAGGCCACGGACGGGAACGATCGGGTAAGCGCGCGGCAGCGACGGCGAGGTGTAGCGCTCGTCGAACGCGATGTGCTCGCGCGCCTTCGGACCGGGAAGCTCGGTCACGAGGTGCGGCGCGTCGAAGCTGAAGGCCGGGTCGGCTGTGACGTCGGCCTTCGTGTCATCGCGGACTGCCGCGTGGCTCATGGAGCACCTCCCGGGAACGAGCGAGCCGCGACGCGTGGGCACGCGGCGAGGCCGGAACGCATAGAAACTATGCAGACTGGATACTGCGAGTATACCCGGGCAGGGCCCGCGAACGCGGCCATCCGGCGCGCCCCGGGCGCGCCGGATGGCGTCAGTCGACGACGGTGTGGCTCTGCTCGCGCATGAACTGGACCGGGTAATACATCGACAGGCCGGCCTTGCCGGTGCTCCCCGAGCCCTTCCAGCCACCAAACGCCTGGACGCCCGGCCATGCGCCGGTCGTCGCGCCGGCCTGGCGGTTGACGTACAGCACCCCGGCCTCGATCCCCTCGAGGAACTGCGCGACCTCCGCGGGGTCCTGGCTGTAGACGCCCGCGGTCAGCCCGAACGCGCTCTCGTTGGCCAGGCCGATCGCCTCGCCCAGGGAATCGACGGCCGCCACCGCCGTCAGCGGCACGAACAGCTCGTCCCGGAAGAGCCGGTGCGCCGGCGGAACCTCCACGACGGTCGGCTCGACGAAGAAGCCGTGACTGAGCGCCCCCTCGTTGAGATGCTCGCCGCCGATGTGGATGCGGCCGTCGCGGCGGGCCTCGGCCGCGGCCCGTTCGTAGCGCTCGACCGCGTGCGCATCGATCACCGGGCCGAGCCAGTTCTCGCGCAGGAGCGGATCCCCGATCCTGAGCTTCTCGGTCTTCTGCACGAGCAGCCGGACCAGCTCGTCCCGTGCGGATCGCTCCACGTAGACGCGGCTGTTGGCGGAGCACTTCTGGCCGCCGAACCCGAACGCCGAGCGCACGATCCCCTCGGCCGCCTCGTCGAGGTCGGCCCGGGCGGTCACGATCGCCGGGTTCTTGCCCCCCATCTCGACGATGCAGGGCTTGGGAAACCGCGTCGAGAATCGCCGGAAGAGCTCGAAGCCCACGTCGAAGGAGCCGGTGAAGACGATCCCGTCGATCCCCGGGTTCGCCTGCAGCTCTTCCCCGACGGTCGCCCCGGGCCCCATCACGAGGTTGAAGACACCGGCCGGGATTCCGGCGTCGGTGAGGGCCTCTGCCAGGAGGACGCCCGTCATGGCGCCGGCCGAGGCGGGCTTGAAGATCACCGTGTTCCCTCCCGCGAGGGCCCCGGCGGACGGGCCGGCCGCGAGCGCCATCGGGAAGTTGAACGGGGAGATGACCGCGAAGACGCCGTACGGGCGAAGGATCGACCGCGTGTGGACGGCCTCGTCTCCGAGGTTGTCCATTGGATGGTCGTACCCGTCGTTGCCCTCGAAGACGTCCGCGTAGTAGCGCAGCAGGTCGGCTGCCTCCTCGACCTCGCCGAGCGCCTCGAGGCGGTTCTTGCCCACCTCGATCGCCATCACCGCGGCGTATTCCATCTGCCGCTCGGAGATCAGCTCGGCGGCCTGCCGCAGGATGGCCAGCCGATCGCGCCAGGGCATCGCCCGCCAGGCGGGCTGGGCGGCCCGCGCCGCGGCGATCGCGTCGCGGACGTCGTCCGCGGTCCCTTTCGCGAATGTGCCGACGAGCACGCGCTCGTCGATGGGCGAGCGGAGCTCGAACACGCCGTCGCCGTCCCGGCCGATGCCGTTCACGAGGTTCTGGTGGTACGCGCCGAGGCGCGTTCGCGCCCGGGCGAGGCCCGCCTCGTATAGCTGGTGGAGCTCCTCGTTGTCGTTGCGGAGCGTGGCGTACGTGATCTTGATCCGCTCGGCCATTGGCGATCCCCTCGTGCGCGTGGTCGGCGAATCGGGCGCGGACGTGACGAGTCGCGCAGGACCCGCGAGCGCGATCGGGACGGCGCCCGGACGCCGGGTGGTGCGGTCCGGTGGCCTTCAGTCTAGCGCGGCGACGACTTCGGCCAGCGAGGGCGCGACCGCGTCCGGGATGGCCCGCGATCGCCGGACGGCGGGCGTCCCGCTCCGCGCAACGCCGAGCAGCGTTGCTGCCTCGGCCGCGCTCGTCTTGCCGGTCAGCAGCAGCACGCTGCGCATGCCCAGCCGGCGGGCGCCGGCGATGTCCTGCGCAGGATCATCCCCGACCATCGCCACGTCGCGCACCGGCACGCGGTGCCCGAGATCCGCGGCAAGGCCGGCGAGCGCCGTCCGGAACATGATCGGGCCGGGCTTGCCGCACAGCACCGCATCCGCGCCGGTGGCGAACTCGAGCGCGACGACGAAGGCGCCGCTGTCGAGCGTCGGGCCTCGTGCCGTGAACCACCACGGGTTCCGATGCATCGCGAGGAGCGCGGCGCCGCCGCGGATGAGCCGGAATGCGCGGTCGAGGTTCGCGAAGCTCAGGTCCTCGGCACCATCCCCGATCACCACCGCCGCGGCCCGGGCTCCCGGCGCGTCGGCTTCCTCGTATGGCATCAGGTGCTGCCCGTCGAACTCACGCCGACCGTCGGGCCTCGTGATCACGAAGAGCGGCTGGCCGGGAAATGTTGCCGCGGTGTGCGCGGCCGTTGCGCTGGCAGCGGTTACGATCCGCTCCCACGAGACCCGCAGGCCGTCCCCCTGGAACCGCGCCGCGAGCGTCGCTCGATGGGCCCCCGAGAAGTTCGTGGCGATCCTGAAGGGAATGCCCTTCGCTTCGAGCGCGGCGAGGGCCTCGACCGCCCCGGGAAGGGCCCTGCCCTTCAGGACGATCACGCCGTCCGCGTCGAGCACGAGCGCGCGGATGCCCGCCAGGGCCTCGCGAAGGCTCGGGTCGGTGGCGGGGTTGCCGGCGGCCGGCGTGGTCGCGTGCATCGGCACGACAGTACCAAGGCCCGCGGTGTCCGTCTTCGGCGCGTCCTCGGCTGCCGTGCGCGGCTCGCCCGCGGCCACGAGCCCGCCGCCGGGTCGAGGCGCCCGCCCGCGGCCGAGACTCCCGCCGGCGGCCGAGGCGCCGAGCCGCGCCGCGGGTAGGATGTCGCGACACACGCCAGACCGGCGTGCACCGCTGCAGGAGATGGCGACCGATGGGCCTGCTCGACGGCAAGAACGCCCTCATCTTCGGGGTGGCGAACGACCACTCGATCGCCTGGGGCATCGCCAAGGCCTTCCACGAGCAGGGCGCCAGAGTGGGCTTCAGCTCCATCGAGAGCCTGATCGAGAGACGCGTCCGCCCGCTGGCGGAGCAGATCGGCTCGACCTTCGTCGTGCCCTGCGACGTGCGCGACGACGGCCAGGTCCGCGCCGTCTTCGACCGCTGGGGCGCGGACGTGGGACGCCTCGACATCCTGGTGCACGCCCTCGCGTTCGCGGATCGCGCCGACCTCGACGGCCTGTTCGTGGACACGTCGCGAGGCGGGTTCGCGATCGCGCTCGACGTCAGCGTCTACTCGCTCGTCGCGCTGGCGCGGGAGGCGCGGCCGCATCTCGCGCCTGGCTCGAGCATCCTCACCCTGAGCTATTACGGGGCGGAGAAGGTCGTCGCGCACTACAACGTGATGGGCGTGGCGAAGGCGGCGCTGGAGGCGAGCGTCCGCTACCTTGCCGCCGACCTCGGGCCCGAGGGGGTGCGCGTGAACGCGATCTCGGCCGGCCCCATCCGAACGGTTGCGGCCCACGGGATCGCGGGGTTCAAGCAGATGTACGGCACGTTCCGCGATGTCGCCCCGTTGCGCTCGAACATCACGATCGAGGCCGTCGGCGGCACCGCCGTCTGGCTCGCGTCCGACCTCTCCGGACAGGTCACCGGCGAGACGGTCCACGTGGATGGCGGTTTCAGCATCATGGGAGTGCCGAACCCGGACGCCGCCGGCTGACGCACCATCCGCGACCGCGAATCCTCCGAACCGTCGGCGGAGGTACCGCAACATGACCGTAGGTACGCGCACTCGACCGCCCGGAGCCGCCGTGCCGGGTTCCGGCCAGGAATCCGCCTGGGACTACCCGCGTCCGCCACGCCTGGAGCCGACGCGCGAGCGCCTGCGCGTCATGGTGGACGGGGTGGCGCTTGCCGACACGACCCGCGGCGTGCGGGTGCTCGAGACCAGCCACCCGCCCGTGTACTACGTCCCGGAGGCGGACGTGCGGCTGGACCTGCTGGTTGCGAACGCACGAACGTCCGTCTGCGAGTTCAAGGGACGGGCCACCTACGTCGACCTGGTGCTCCCGCCAGGAGCCGGGTCGTCCGGCCTCGTGCGGCGCGTCGCGAACATCGGGTGGCGCTTCGCGGCCCCGGCCCGCGGCTTCGAGGCCATTCGAGGCCATCTCGCGTTCTACGCGAGCCGCGCAGACGAGGCGTGGGTCGACGACGAGCTCGTCGTGCCGCAGGCCGGCGACTTCTACGGCGGCTGGATCACGAGCAGGGTGGTCGGCCCGTTCAAAGGTGGTGCGGGCACGTTCGGCTGGTGATGCGGCCCGGCCCGGTTCGCCACGTCGCCCCGCGCCGGCACCCTCAGCGGCAGGACCGGCAGCGCCCCACGATCGTGACGTGGGAGAGGTCGACCGCGAACCCACGGGCGGCTTCGAGGGACGCCACGATCGTGGCGCCCTCGTCCTTCGTGATCTCCCAGGCAGCGCCGCATGCCCGGCAGTGGAGGTGCCCGTGCTCGGCATCCGGAAGGACGTGGTACTCCTCGCGACCGTCCGGGCCGTGGCCGTGGCGCACGATGCCCAGGTCCTCGAGGACGTCCAGCGTCCGGTAGACGGTGGACGGGATCGTCGACGGATCCTGCTCGCGGCAGCGCTCGATCAGGTCGGCGCCGGTCACGTGGCCCCGGGTCTGCGACAGCACCGCGACCAGCGCCCTCCGCTGGGGCGTCCAGCGCAGGCCGCGTGCGCGGAGCCGATCCCGCACCGATTCCCAGGCTGCGACGTCGTCCGCCCGGGATTCGCTGCGGGGCGGCGATCCATCCGGCTGCATGGCGCGAAGTATAGGGTGGGATGGGCGCCCGCGGCCGTTGTTGCAACTCATTGCAGCAAGCGGTCTTCTCGCCTAGACTTCGGCAGGGTCCGCCGCGCGTGTGGCCGATTCGCCCTGCCAGCTCATCCGAGGTCGACCGGAGCGTTCCATGCACATCCCGGATGGCTACCTGAGCCCGATCGTCTCCGTCGGCCTTGGTGCCGCGACGCTCCCCGCCTGGGGAATCGCGTCCCAGAAGGTCAAGGCGATCCTCGACAACCGGACCATCCCGCTCCTCGCGATCTTCGCCGCGCTCAGCTTCACGATCATGATGTTCAACATCCCGGTGCCGGGGGGTACGACGGCCCACGGGGTCGGCGGGACGCTGATCGCGATCGTGCTGGGTCCCTGGGCGGCGGTGATCGCGGTGAGCGTCGCGCTGGTCATCCAGGCGCTCTTCTTCGGGGACGGCGGGGTCCTGGCGATCTTCGCGAACTGCCTGAACATGGGCGTCCTCCTGCCGTTCGTCGGCTACGCCGTGTACCGGCTTCTTGCCGGGGGCTCGCCGCTGCTCTCGTCGCGGCGGGCCGTCGCGGCCGGCATCGCGGCGTATGTCGCGATCACCGCGTCCGCGCTCGCCGTCGGGATCGAGCTGGGCATCCAGCCGCTCCTTTTCAGCGACGCGTCGGGACGGCCCCTCTACTCGCCGTACGACCTGAACGCGGCGATCCCGGCGATGCTCCTCGCGCACGCCCTGGGGGCCTCGATCGTGGAGGGCCTCATTACCTACCTCGGGGTCGCCTACCTCCAGAAGCGCCATCCGGCCTACCTGACCTCGCTCCGCGGCGTCTACGCACCGGGCGTGGCCGACGACGGCGTCGTTCCATCGCGGCCCTACCGGCAGGTCGTGGCCGCGACGACGGGCGGCGCGCTGATCGTGCTCGTCGCGGTCGGGCTGGTCCTCGGCGGCGGCGATCCTGCGAGGCTCTTCGGCGCGAGCTGGTCCACCGTCAACTGGGCCGACGTCGCGACGATGCTCCTCGTCACCGCGATCATCGGGGCCGTGAGCGTGCCGCTCGCCTACCTCGGGCTGCCATCGCGGCTGAAACGGGTCGGGGCCGCGTTCACGCTCGGGGCCGTGATCGCGCCGCTCGGCCTGATCGCGCCCGGATTCGCGTACGGGGAAGGGGGCACGGCCGACCTGCAGGCCGCGTTCGGCTACATCCCGCAGGGTCTCCAGCACCTGTCCGGCTTCTTCAGCGCGCCGCTGTCCGGGTACACGATCCCCCTGCCGTTCTTCGAGGGGGCGAACGCGACGCTATGGCACGCGGCCGTCGGCTACCAGGCGGCCGGGATCGTCGGGATCCTGCTCAGTGGCGGGGTCGTGCTGGCTGTCACGCGGCTGCTCGGCCGGCGCGCCGCGGCGCCCGGCAGCGCCACACCACCGCCCGATCTCGGAGCCGCCGAGGCCGCTGCGACGGCAGGCCGATCCGAGGTCGAGATGGCCGGGCGCCGCGACGGCCGCGTGGGCTGGCTCGAGCAGACGCTGGGCGGGATCACGACGTCGATCGAGCACGCCATCTTCACGGAGCAGCATGCCCGCACGGACGGGTGGCTGCAGCGGCGCGATCCGCGGGCCAAGCTCGGGATGTTCCTGGTGCTCGTGCTCGCGGCCAGCCTGACCGCGTCCGTCGCGGTCCTCGCCGCGCTCTACGCGCTCACGCTGGCGGCGGCGCGCGCCAGCCACGTGCCATTCTCGTTCTTCGTCAGGCGGGTCTGGCTGGGAATCCCCCTGTTCGCGGGGATCGTGGTCATCCCGGCCCTGTTCATCGTCCCCGGGCCGCGCCTCTTCGACCTTGCGTTCGGGCCCCTCCACCTGGCGCTGTCCGCGCCGGGCTGCGCCGGCGCGGTCCTTTTCCTCGCCCGGGTCGGCGTATCGGTCTCGGTCGCGGTGCTCCTCGTGATGACGACGCCGTGGGCGGACATCCTTAAGAGCCTGCGCGCCCTGCGCGTGCCCCAGGTGTTCGTGCTCGTCCTCTCGATGACGTACCGCTACATATTCCTCTTCCTCCATACCGCGAACGGGATCCTGCTCGCCCGCAAGAGCCGGGTCGTGGCCCGGACGACCGGAGGCGAGCAGCGCCGCTGGATCAGCGGGACCATGGGGAACCTGATGAGCCGGGCCTTCAAGATGAGCAACGACGTCTACGCGGCGATGCTGGCCCGAGGCTTCTCCGGGGAGATGCGGGCCCGCTCGGTGCGCCGGATGCGGACCGCGGACTGGGCGGCCCTCGGGGGCGTGGTCGCGGTCGCGGCGGTCACGCTCGTGGGCGGGCGGATGCTGCCGTGACCGATCCCGTCGGCGAGCCGATCTTCGAGCTGGCCGGCGTCCGCTACGTCTACAACGACCGCCAGGTTGCGCTCGACGGGATCGACCTGGTCGTGCATCCCGGCGAGCAGGTCGTCCTGCTCGGCGCGAACGGGTCCGGCAAGTCCACGCTCCTCAAGCTCCTCGACGGGATCATCGCTCCCTCGAGCGGTCGCATGCGGGCGCTGGGCCTGGAGATCGCGTCCGTCGTCGATGGCATCGGTGCCTTCCGGTTCCATCGCCAGGTGGGCCTCGTCTTCCAGGACCCGGACATCCAGCTGTTCAGCGCCACCGTGCTCGACGACGTGGCCTTCGGGCCGCTCCAGCTGGGCCTCCCGGCAGCGGACGTCGAGGCCCGCTGCGACGAGGCGCTGGGCATGATGGAGATCCGGCACCTCGCCAACCGGGCGCCCTTCGAGCTCTCCGGCGGCGAGAAGAAGCGGGCGGCGATCGCCTCCGTCCTGTCGCTGCGACCGGACGTGATCCTTCTCGACGAGCCGACTGCGGCGCTCGATCCCCGCACGAAATGGGTCCTCGTGAACCTCATCCGGCGCCTCGGCGAGGCCGGCCGGACCGTGATCACGGCCACCCACGAGCTGGACATCGTCCCCGTCATCGCGGACCGGGTCGTGGTCCTCGGCGAGGACCGGCGCGTCCATGCCGACGGCACGCCCGCCGCCGTCCTGGGCAACCGCGACCTGCTCATCGCCGCCAACCTGATCCACGAGCACCTGCACGAGCATGGCGGGGTCCGCCACTCGCACCCGCACGCGACCGACGAATCGCACGACGGGCTCGACGGGGACGACGACGGGATCCCCGGGATCACGCCGGATGCGACCGCCTGGACGGCAGGCCCGCCCCGCTGATCCCGCCGCGCGCCACCCTCCGCGGACCGGGGTCTGGAACTAGGGGGCGGCGCTCGGAGAGGCGCTCGGAGAGGCGCCGGGAGACGCTGACGGCGGCGGGATCACGAGCTTCTGCCCGGCGAAGATCAGGTTCGGGTTGGCGATCCCGTTCGCGGCCTCGAGCGCCTGGAGCGTGACCCCGAACGACGCCGCGATCCGGCCGAGCTGATCGCCTCGCTTGACCACGTAGGTGCGGGCCGTCGCCGTCGGTGTTGGGGCCGCACTGGCGAGAGACGACGGGGATGCGGCCGGCGCCGGTGAAGTGGCCACGCTTGGGACAGGCGTCGCCGACGGCACGGCGCCGCTGGGGGCGGGCGAGACGATGGGCGTGTCGCCGGCCGGAAGCGGCATGAGCAGGGGAAGGGCCATCCCGATCACGAAACCACCGACGCCGACGACCACGAGGATCAGCAGCCCAAGGAGGACCGAGACGATGGGCGACCGGCGGCGTGGCCCGGGTGCAGCATCATCGGGAAGCGGCGGGACCGTCCGGGGGATCGTCCCGGGCGGCGGGGGCGGCTCCAGATCGCCCTCCTCGTCGGACTCGCCAGGCGCCTCGGCTGCATCGGCCGCCTCGGGCACGACCGCCGCCTCGGGCTCAACCATCGCGGCCGGAGCGACCCCGGCCGCAGCGACTGCCGCCGGAGGGATCGCCGCAGGAACAACCGCGGTGGGAACGGCCGCGGCGGCGAGGGGTGCCGCCGTCTCGGGAACCGACCTCGCGTCGGCGACGGTCGTCGCGGGCTCGGTCGCGGCATCCGCCCCTTCGCTGATCGCTTCGTCGCGGAACCAGCCGGGCGGCTCGTCCATCGGGCCCGGCAGCATGTCGCCGCCCGCCCGATCCGGCGACCCGGCCCACGTGGCGGCCTCCGCCTCTGCGGCTGCCTCGGCAGCGGCTTCGGCCGCGGCGGCCGCCTCGGCGCCCAGGCCCTCGCCGGCGGCGGGCGTGCCGGCGGCCCCGGCCACATCTCCGGAACGGGTGCGCCTGGGTCGGTATGGGTGTGGCTTCGGCACGGGCCGGATTGTACGGGCCCGAGGCGGCGGCCGTGGGCGGGTTGCCGCGGGCGCGCCTCTACCCCCGTGCCTCTACCCCGCGTCCGAGATCTCGAACCGAGCAAGGCGCCGCGCCCCGAGCCAGAACGCGACGACCGTCACGACGACTGCCAGGACCAGGCCGGTCACCAGCGGAACATCGCGCGCGAGCGTGCCTGCCTCCGGGCCGGCGATCCCCGCGGCCACGGCCAGCCCGTACTCACGGATCGAGAGGAGCCGCGTCCCGGAGAAGAACGTGGCGACCAGGCCCTCCCAGAGGAGGACGTACGCGAGCCCGGCAATGAGCGCCCGGCCCGTCCACACGGACAGCGTCACGAAGACGGCCGTGTAGGCGATCACGGAGAGCACGACGCCGACCAGCATGCCGAGAAGGAGCCCTGGCGAATCGAGGCGCACGAGCAGCAGGCCCGTGAGCAGGGTCGAGGTCCCGCACAGCAGGACGCCGGCTGTCCCGGCGACGAGCATCTTGGCCAGGATGATCCAGCCGCGCCCAACCGGCTTGGCCAGGAGATGGACCACGGTTCCATCGTCGATCTCGGCCCCGATCGCCGTCGTGCCCAGGATGAGGGCAACAAGCGGGACGACGGTGGTCATGACCAGCGAGTCGTAGAGCTGGCGGGTGATCTGTGCCGTTGTGCCGAGGCCGCCGCCGACGACGAGGATGGCCGCAACCCCGACCGGCGCGAGCGCGAGGAGGCCGACGAGCAGGATCCGCCGCCTGCCGAGGAGACCACGCATCGTGACGTCGACGAGCGGACCGAGGACCGACGCGCCGAGCACGGGCGCCGAGGGGCGACGCGGAATGGGCGGCGGTGACGGCGCCGCCGCGGGCCATCCGGGCACGGGGTCGCGACGGGATGGAGCGGCCCCGCTCATCGGCGCACCAGGTAGTCGAAGACCGACTCGAGCGACTCGTCGGCGGGGGCCAGCTCGAAGATCGAGACGCCGGCGTCGCGTGCCATGACCGGGAGCTCGCGGGTGAACGTCGCGAAGTCCGCCGTTCGCACGTCCAGCCGGCCGTCCTCGAAGGTGAGCCCGGAGACCGTGGGCCGGCCGGCCAGGCGGCCCGCCAATGCGCGATCGTCGGACGTCCGGAGCGTGAAGGAGTGCGGGCGATCGGTCATCAACCGCCGGATCTCGCGGAAGTCGCCCGACGCGGCGAGGCGCCCCGAC
>JADGQH010000227.1 GCA_017881985.1 Chloroflexota bacterium
ATCGGACCGCCTCCACGGGCTCGCGGAGCGCGGCAAGGCCGGCAGGCTCCCGGCCTCGCCACGGCGCGTCGGCGGTGATCGCCTCGTAGGCGCGCGCGAGGCGCAGGAGCGCCAGCTCGCTCCAGGCCGGACCGATCAGCTGGAGCCCGACCGGAAGGCCGTCGGAGAGCCCGGCCGGGATGCTCATGCCGGGCAGGCCGGCCATGTTGACCGGCAGCGTGCAGGCGTCGGAGAGGTACATCGCCACCGGATCCTCCATCTTTGCCCCCAGCGGCCAGGCAACCGACGGGCTGGTCGGAGCGACCAGGGCATCGATTCCGACCCCGAAGGCGGCGTCGAAGTCGGCCTTGATGAGCGTCCGGACCTTCTGCGCCTTCAGGTAGAACGCGTCGTAGTAGCCGGCCGAGAGCGCATACGTGCCGAGCATGATCCGGCGCTTCACCTCGGCGCCGAACCCGGATCCGCGGGTCGCGAGGTAGTTGGCCAGCACGTCCCCGTCGCGGTCGGCGTGCCCGAAGCGGATCCCGTCGTAGCGCGCGAGGTTCGCGGACGCCTCCGCCGGGGCGACGATGTAGTAGGTCGCCAGCCCGTACTCCGTGTGGGGCAGGCTGACGTCGACGATCTCGGCGCCCGCCGCGGCGAGGGCGGCCACTGCCTCCCGGATGCGCGCCTCGACGCCCGGTTCCATGCCCGCCACGAAGTACTCGCGTGGAAGGCCCAGGCGAAGGCCGCGAAGATGGCCCGCCGCCTCGTCGTCGCCCGCCGCGAGGTGGAGCAGCTCATCGGGGACCGGTATCGGCGCGGAGGTGGAGTCGCGCTCGTCGCGGCCCGCCACCGCGTGGAGCAGCATGGCCGCGTCGCGGGCGTCGCGCCCGAACGGCCCGATCTGGTCCAGCGAGGAGGCGAAGGCGACGATCCCGTAGCGGCTGACCCGGCCGTACGTGGGCTTGAGCCCGACGACGCCTGTCATGGATGCGGGCTGGCGGATGGAGCCGCCCGTGTCCGTTCCGAGGCTCAGGGGCACGTGCCCGGCGGCGACGCTCGCCGCGGAACCGCCGGAGCTGCCGCCCGGGACGCGACCCAGGTCCCAGGGGTTGGAGACCGGCCCGTAGGCGGAGTGCTCCGTCGACGAGCCCATGGCGAACTCGTCCATGTTGAGCTTGCCCAGGATCACCGCGCCCGCGTCGCGCAGCCGCTCGGTGACGTGGGCGTCGTACGGCGAGATGTACCCCGCCAGGATCTTCGAACCGGCCGTGCACTGGCCGCCGCGCACCGACACGAGGTCCTTGAGGCCGACCGGCACGCCGCACAGCGGATGCAGAACGGTCAGCGCGGCGGCTCCCTCCGCGCGGGCGACCGCGAGCCGGGCGTCCGCGTCGTCGGCCGCGGCCCGTGCGCCGGCCGCGTCGATGACGAGCCACGCGTTGAGGGCGGGGTTCTCACGCTCGGCGAGGGCCAGGTGCGCCTCCACGAGCTCACGGGACGAGAGGTCGCCGGCACGCAGCCGGTCGCTCATGGCGGCCGCCGTCAGGCGCGTCAGGCCGGGATCCGTCATGGGGATGCTCAATCGCCGCCGAGGATGGCCGGCACCACGACGTAGCTGCCGTCCCGTCTCGGGGCGTTGGCCAGCGCCTCGGCCTGCGAGAGCGAGGGCCGCGCCACGTCCTCGCGGAGGATGTTCTCGAGCTCGATCGTCTGCGCCGTCGGCGGGATGGCGTCCGTGTCGAGGCGGGCAAGCACGGCATACTGCTCGAGGATGTGGTTCAGCTGGACCTCGAGTCGCGCGAGCTCGTCCTCGGCGAGGCCCAGCCGCGCCAGGTGCGCCACGTGCTCCACGTCGGCGCGGGAAAGCGTTGCCATGCGGCCGATGATACCGGACGGGCCGAGTCAGCCAGCGCGCACCGCGATGAGCGCCCGGCGCGCCTGGGCGAGATGGAATCGGTCGTGGCCTGCGATCATCGTGAACATCAGGCCGAGTGACTCGGGACCGCGCTCGCGGTGGCGCACGGTTCGTTCCCGCTCGTCGGGCGTGCTCGCCTTCCAGAGCACGAGGTTCGAGGCACGCAGGGCGTCGAAGAGGCGGAGCAGGTCCTCCTGCTCGGCCAGGCCGTGGGCGAGCGCGGCGACCCATCGATCCTGGTCGTAGCCCACGATCTCCGGGTCGTCCTCGGCGAGCGCCCACCGATAGCGGCCGCTCATCACGAGCTCGCCGTCCACCGCGTGGCCGAGGCACTCGAGCACCGACCACTCGTCACGCGACGGTCGAGTCCGAAGGTCGGTCCCGGCCTCGGCGACGAGCGCGCGCCATGCCGCGCCCGTCGCGCCCTGGACTGCGGCCGGGTCGTCGTCGCCGACCAGGCTCACGAGGCGGCGCTGGTAGGCCTGCGGGTCGGCCAGCTCCTCCCCGCCCTGGCGCCCTGCCTGATCCGCTGGCTGCGTCACGTCGATATCTCCTCCCCTGCAAGGAGCTGCCGCAACCCGGCCTCGTCGAGGACCGGGACGCCGAGCTCCTGGGCCTTCTGGAGCTTGGATCCGGCATTCTCGCCGGCCACGAGATAGTCCGTCCTGCGGGACACGGAGCCCGCCGACTTGCCGCCTGCGGCCCGGATCGCCTCCTCGGCCTCTGCCCGGCTGAAGCCCGGGAGCGTGCCGGTCACCACGAGCGTCTTCCCCGAGAGGCGGCCCACGGGGCCTTCCCCGACCGTCGGGCGTGGCGCGGGCCGCTCCGCCTCCACACCTGCCGCCACGAGATCGTCGAGGATCCCGGCGGTCGCCGCGTCCGCGAAGAAGCGACCGAGGCTCGCCGCAACCGTGGCACCGACGCCGGGAACCTCCTCGAGCGCGGCCGGCTCGGCCGTGGCAATGCGGCGGAGCTCCGCCGCGACCCGGGCCGTCCAGCCGTCCGGTCCGCCCATCGGCTCGCCCTCGCCGGGCGGAACCCGGCCGGCCAGCCAGGCGGCGATGTCGATCGCAGTCTGCTCGCCGACCTGGGGGATGCCGAGCGCGTTCAGGATCCGGGCCAGGGGCCGGCGGCGCGCCCGCTGGATCGAGGCCGCGAGGTTCTCCGCGCTCTTCCGGGCGAAACGGTCGAGCGATTCCAGGTCGGCGACGCCGAGCCGGAAGAAGTCGCCTCGGGAGCGGACCATGCCGCGCTGGAGCAGCTGCTCGAGGACCGCCCAGCCGGCGCCCTCGATGTCCATCCCGCCGCGACCGGCGAAGTGGGCGTACTCCTGGGCGACGCGCGCCGGGCAGCCCGGGTTCGGGCAGTAGTGCCGGACGGCGCCCTCGTCGCGGACGATCGGCGTCGCGCAGACGGGGCAGACGGCCGGCATCTCGAAGATCCGCTCCGCTCCCGTGCGCCGTTCCGGGATCGCGCGCACGACTTCCGGGATGACGTCGCCCGCCTTCTGGAGAATCACGTGGTCGCCCATGCGGAGGTCCTTGCGGCGAACCTCGTCGAGGTTGTGGAGCGTCGCCCGCGCGACCGTCGAGCCGGCAACCTTTGCCGGTCGGAGATGGGCCACCGGCGTGAGCGTCCCGGTCCGCCCCACGTACGGGACGATCTCCTCGAGGATCGTCTCGACCTGCTCGGGCGGGAACTTGTAGGCGATCGCCCAGCGGGGCGCCCGCGCGACCATCCCGAGGCGTGCCTGCTGGTCGAAGCGGTCCACCTTCACGACGACGCCGTCGGTCTCGTACTCGAGCGCGTGGCGCCGCTCGCGCCAGTCCTCGAGGAAGGCGATCACGCCGTCGATGTCGAGACCGGCCCGGCGGTGCGGGTTCACGGGGAAGCCGAGCGCCTCGAGCCGATCGAGCGCCCCGGACTGGTCGCCCGCCGGTGTCGCTCCGGGCCGTGGCTCCTCGTGGAGCTGGTAGGCCCAGAAGCTGAGCCGGCGGCCGGCGGTCACGGCCGGATCGAGCTGGCGAAGCGACCCGGCCCCGCTGTTGCGCGGGTTCGCGTACAGGGCCAGCCCGGCCTCCTCCCGCTCGGCGTTGATGCGCGCGAACTCGGCCTTGGGCATGAAGACCTCGCCGCGCGCCTCGAGCGTCGCGGGTTCCTTGAGGGGATGCGGGATCGCGAGGATCGTGCGCAGGTTCGCCGTGACATCCTCGCCCGTGGTGCCGTCGCCGCGCGTTGCCCCGCGTACGAGCCGCCCGTCCCGGTAGCGGAGGCTGATCGCGAGGCCGTCGATCTTGAGCTCGGCGACATAGCGGAGCTCCGGCACCGGCTCCGGTGCGGGCGCCAGGCCGAGCCCGCGACGGACGCGGGCGTCGAAGGCGCGCAGCTCATCCTCGCCGAACGCGTTCCCGAGGCTCAGCATCGGACGCTCGTGTCGAACCTCCGCGAACGGGCTGCTCTCGTCCGGGGTCGCGCCGGTCCCCACCCGCTGCGTGGGCGAGTCGGCGGTCATGAGCGCCGGGAAGGCCGCCTCGAGCGCGACGAGCTCGCGGAAGAGCGCGTCGTAGTCCGCATCAGCGAGCGTCGGGTTGTCGTCGAGGTAGTACGCGTGATTGGCGGCCCGGATCTCCGCGGCGATCACGGCATGCCGTGTGCCCGCAGCGTCCGCAGTCAGGGCCGCCACGGCCGCCACGAGGGCGGGATCGACGGGCAGGTCGGAGGTGGTCATCGCGAGCCCGAGTCTAGCGCCGCCCGCCGGGACGAGGTTGAACTCGCGGGCGCCGCGCGGCATGATCCGCGGGATGGACAAGCAGGAGCTCGTCGCGATGCTGCGGACCGGGCACGACCGGCTCGCGTCCTCCATCGCCGCGCTCTCGGACGACGAGCTGGCGCTCCCCGCGCAGGGCGGCTGGACCCGGCGCGACGTCGTGGCGCACATCGAGTGGTGGGAACGGCACTCGGCCGACGTCGTGACCGCCCTTCGCGGCGGCCGTGACCCCTACCCGACCGACGAGCCCTTCGACCTCGACGCCCGTAACGAGCAGGTCTTCCGCGAGAGCCGGGACCGCTCCGCGGCCGACGTCCGCGCCGGCGAGGCGGCTGCGTGGACGAGCCTCCTGGGCGCGATCGAGGCCACAGGCGAGGCCGACCTCTTCGATCCGGCCCGGTTCGCGTGGACAGGCGGCGAGCCGCTCGTCGAGATCATCCGCGGCGACACGGATCGGCACTGGGACGAGCACCTTCCGCATCTTCGCGGCGAGGACGCCGACACCGTGGCCGAATCCCCACCCGACGCGGTCTGAGTGACCTGGTCTCCTACCTCACCCGGCGATCTCGAGGTTCGCGATGCTCGCCAGGAGGGTCTTCACGCCGCCGGCCCGGAAGGCAA
>JADGQH010000045.1 GCA_017881985.1 Chloroflexota bacterium
GGCACGTCGGGGTCCTGGACGATCAGTACTAGTTCGGCGGTGCCCGCCGGTGGTGTGGTCCAGGCGAGGGCAGGCGAGATGTGGGCGCCGAAGAGTCTGCCGCGGTGCCGTTCAGGGATGTGGGTGCCGTGCTCGAAGGCCGGGCTGGTCAAGGTGAAGTTCTCCGGTGCTTGCGCGTCGGGGCGGGCCCAGACGAGGGTGTGGTGTCCGGCGTGTCGATTGCGGAGCGCGCGGCCGAGGGGGTTGGGCACGGTTCGCTTCCTTCCAGGAATTGGCTCGGGGATCCTTGGTTCGCTCATGTGTTTAGCTATACTAAGGGCATGTCTTTAGGTATACTAACCCTTATGGAAACAAGTGCAACGGGCGAGGATCCCGGCGCCCCCGACGGCGCAGACCTGGGCGGTCAGCTTCGAACGATGGTGTGGCGGCTCTACCGGCGGTTCCGCAGCCAACGCTTGGAAGGCAGCCTGGGCGACACCGCGCTCGACGTCCTCACCCGGCTGTACAAGGTCGGCCCGCAGACTCTGACCGCACTCAGCGACTACGACCACGTAGCCCCGGGGTCCATGAGTCAGAGCGTGAACCGGCTCACCTCGGCCGGCTACGCGATCCGAACTCCCGATCCGGACGATCGCCGGAAAGTGCTGTTCTCCGCCACTCCCAAAGGAGCCGAACTCGCCCTCGCCGAGCGCAACGAACGCCACGCCTGGCTGGACGGCCGGCTGCGCGCGCTCAGCCCCGAGGATCAGCTCGTGATTGCCCGCGCCTGTGCGCTACTCGGCGAAATCGCCGACTCCTAGGCCGGCCCGACGGCGTTCGTGACAAATGTGACAGCCGTCGTCACAAACAACTCCAGAGGCCGGATTTGGGACATTCAGGTCGGTCGGTTCAGGATCCTCCTCGACGGGCAGGTTCTTGGAAGACCAGCCCGATGCCTGGGAACCTGGAATCGAGTATCAGAGGGCGCGGTCCGGAATCCACCTACTCGAATGGTCGGGGCGTGAGGAGTCAAACTGACCCTGGCTCGCCCGTCGCTTCTGAGACGAGATTCGCCATTCATTCTTGACTGACTGTCCACTCTTTTATATAGTGACGTCATGTCCAGACCCAGAAGCGATGAGCGTCGCATCGGGATCTTGGAGGCGGCCACGCGGGTGATCGCTTCCAAGGGCCTCGGCGCTGCGGCTACGGCTGCGATCGCGAAGGAGGCGGGCGTCTCGAACGGTTCGCTGTTCGTGTACTTCGTATCCAAGGCGGCCCTGCTGAACGAGCTTTATGTCCAGCTAAAGACCGAGATGGGCGATGCCGCGGTCGCGGATCTTCCCGCCGCGGGTTCAGCGCGTGAGCTGGTGCGTCATATCTGGACGCGGTGGCTGCGATGGGCGACGAGCAATCCCGACAAGCGCCGCACGCTTGCGCAACTGGAGGTAGCGGACGAGATCACGCTCGAAAGCCATCAGCTGGTGCGTGAGGGGCAGCGCCGCATGGCCGAACTCATGGAACGCAGTCGAGCCACCGGTCCGATGAAGGACGAGCCGATCTCGTTCGTCCTGCTGATCGTCGGTGCGATCGCGGACACGACGATCGACGCCATGATTCGCGACCCCGATTCCGCGTCTGCCCGCAGCGATGTCGCGTTCGAGGCGGTCTGGCGTGTCCTCGCCGGCTGACCCGGTACCACAACCGCATCACATGTACATCACGCCTTGCGGAGGCAAAGGAGAATCATCATGCCCGCCACGAACACTCAGAAGAAGGCGTGGGTCATCACCGGCCCGACCTCCGGCATCGGCTACCGCACCGCGCTGGCGCTCGGCGACCACGGCACTGTGGTCCTGGTCGGCCGGAACCAGGACAAGCTCACCGGCGTGAAGAAGGAAATCGAAGCCAGGGGCGGCAGCGCCATCACGGTGGTGGCGGACATGTCCGACATCGTCCGCGTCCGCGCCGCCGCCGCTGAGATCATCGGGCTCGGCCTGCCGATCTCGGGCGTACTGAACAACGCCGGCATCCTCCCCGCGAAGCCCGGCAAGAATAAGCAGGGGTGGGAGCTCGGATTCGCCACGAACCACCTAGGCCCGCTCGCGTTCACCGACGTACTCGTCCCGTCGCTTGCGGACGGGACGAACATCGTGTTCATTGCCTCGGCCGTCGAAGACCCGGAGCGGAAGATCGCCGTGCAGGCCGGCTTTCGGGGCAGCCGCTACATCTCCGCCGAGGCCGCCGCTCGCGGCGAGTACCTCGCAGGCGGGTCGGCCCACGCGGGCGCTGACGGATATGCGACCTCGAAGCAAGGCGCCCTGGCGAGTGTCTTCTCACTCGCTCGCGAGTTCCCGCGGTTGCGGTTTCGCGCCGTCGAGCCCGGTGTGAACCCCGGATCGAACCTTGCCCGGGACATGCCGCGACCGCTGTACCTGATGGGCAAGGCCCTCGCCCCGGTGATGGCGTTCATGCCGTACTACAGCACGCCGAGGCGCGCCGCGAAGGTTATTACGACGGTGCTCACCGATCCGTCGGATGCGACAGGAATCTATTACGACGAGAAGGGCAACCCGATGCAGGCGTCCAAGCAGGTCAGCGACCCCGCCTACGCGGACCGCTACATCGCCGAGAGCCGTGACCTGCTCGCGACCGTGCCGACAGCGAGTTAGCGACCGTGTCGAAAGGCATCGCTTTGGTCACCGGCGCTAGCTCGGGGATCGGTCGGGTCTTTGCCGAACGTCTCGCCGCCGACGGGTTCGACCTGATCATGGTCGGCCGGCGCGAAGATCGGCTGATCGGACTGGCGGAATCGCTGCCTCAGGCGGCGCGGGTCGTTGTCGCGGATCTCGCCACCGATGCCGGCATCGACCAGGTCGCGCAGGTCTGCGCGGACCAGCCAATAGCTATGCTGGTCAACAACGCTGGCCTGGCCCATTACATGCCCCTCGCTGACCTGACGGTCGCCGAGGCGCGTGAGGTACTCCAGGTGAAAACGCTCGCCCCGGCGCTGCTGACCCGTGCCGTGATTCCTGGCATGCTATCCCGCGGCACGGGGCGCATCGTGAACGTCGCCGGGATGCTCGCCTTCTCCGGTCCCGCCCCCGCCGCTGCCCCGCCGAGCCAGCGCGCCCTGTACGTCGGCACGCTCGCCGGGCTGGTCGCGCTGACCCAGACTCTGCACGCCGAACTCGCCGGCACCGGGGTCGACGCGCACGTCGTGTGCCCGGGAATCGTCGCGACCGAATTCCACACCGTCCAAGGCATGGACCTCTCGGCGTTACCACGCATGTCTCCCGAAGACGTCGTTACCGCGACGCTCGCCGGCATCCGGCTTGGGGAGACCGTCATCGCCCCCGGCATCGAAGACGACGACCTCCTTCGAGCCGTCTTCGATGCGGACCTCGCCGCGTTCGCCGGCCAGAGCCCGACCCTCGCCACCCGCTACACCTCAACACCGAACGTCTAGGCTAGCCCTCGCCTCAAGACTGGCGTTGTAGACGAAGCGTGGGAATCCACTCTTGGTTGGTCACAGCGTCCTTTACTCTGGCTTTCGGGCATCCGCAGACCACGAAGCTGTTCAGCTCGACCGCGAGGATCGCCGACGGCTCGAAGAGCATTCCTACGCCTGAGACGTGACAGCGGCTGTCAGTCCTCGCCCGAGTCGGGACGTTCAGGTCGGGCGGCTCAGGATCATCCCCACTCGGGTAGGGCTACTCGCCAGATGGCCGAGCAGGACCGGAAGGCAACCGCAACCGACGGCTTAGCGATCAGGTGCGTTGGCCCTCATTGCCGTCAGCCCAGCGTCGACAAATCGGATCATCCAGGCGACGCTCTCATCCGGGTCGTTGTCCCACTGAAACGCGTCGGCTGCCTGGAGCTGCGCGTAGCCGTGGATCATGCAGCGCAGCATGCGGATGGCGTGGTCGCGCTCGTCGGGCCCGATGTCGTAGCCGGACAAGACGGCCCGGACCGAGTCGATCACTCGCGTAGCGGCGGCGAGCAACGAGTCGTCGCGGTCCCGGAGTTGCGCACCGGTGGTGGCGTTGTAGCGCCCGGGGTGTTCGGCTATGTAGGACCGCAGCGCCGCGAATAGCGCACCGATCGCGTCCGCCGCTGACTTGCCCTGGAGCGCGTCCCGCAGCGCATCGCCGAGTTCGGTCATCGCCAGGGTCGCGATGCGGCGCTGCAGGTCGCCGATGCCATCGACGTGCTTGTACAGCGCCGGCGCCTTGACGCCCAATCGTTCGGCAAGCGCGGCGAGGCTCACCGATCCGATACCGGCCTCGTCGGCAAATTCGGCGCCGGCGACCACCACTTCTTGTGTGTTCAGGCCGACTCTAGGCATGGTTGCGCTCCGCGACGAACGACAGGAGGGCATGGGCGACTGGCGTTCCGCCCGTTCGATCGTGCATCGCGACTCCTTGTATCCAATGACGGCGGCTGCGCCGGCCGGCGCTAGCTGTGAACGGCTATCGCTTTCCGATCAAGCCGAGGTGGGTGTGTTGGAAGTGGTCGTTGTACTTGAGCCCGAACCCCAAAACGCGGTCGAGTCCGATATGGGCCAGCCAGATCAGTCCGATGGCGCCGACCAGGGGCTCGTGCCACCACCAGCCGAGACCGATGAGCACGGCCGGAACAGGGGTGGTGTGAGCGAGGTTGTAGATGACCGCCCCGATGTGGGTTCCGGCCAGGTAACCGGCGATCATGACGTCGGGCAGCACGATCCCCAGGACCAGCCACCACGATTCGCCAGTCGTGGAGTAGGCGACGAGAGAGCCGATGAGGACCACCGCAGCCTCGAGTCGAAGCCAACGGAGCGGTGCGGCGGTAGCAAACCCGACGAAGGCTTCGTCGACGCGTTCCTCTTTGTTATGCATCATAACACCCAGGTTATGCGCAATAACCTGGGTGTCAAGGGCGATCGGGGCGCGTCCTTGCTAGCGCGACAACCCGGCGACCGTTGGGGTGCCCGAACTCGGAACCCTGACGGGAGTCGCGGTCGTGTCTGGGTTCGTCAGCCGGGCTGACAAATCCCAGAGGCCTCGGGCGAGCTCATCGTCGTAGGCCGCCGGCGCCGCCCTCTCGATCTCGGGGTAGCCCCGGACATGAGCGAAGCCGTTGGGCCCGACGTACGAGCCGCCCACAATGTCCTGTGTAGCCGCGTAGAGCGTCGGCAGCGCACCGTGGTCGGGGCTCAGCATGAAGATGCGCCCAAGGCCCTTGTAGATCGCGCCCTGTACGCCGCCGACGTGGCTGACGAGGTTTGTGCGCGCCACGCCTGGGTGGACGGCCAGCGCTCGGATGTTGCTGCCGGCGGCCTCGAGGTGCCGCTGCAACTCGAACGTGAAGAGCAGGTTGGCAAGCTTGGAGTCTCGGTAGGCCTGCATCGAGTTGTACGGGCGGCTGTCCCAGTTGAGGTCGGCGAGGTCGAGATGCCCTGCCGCGTGCAAGCCGGATGACACGGTCACGACTCGATCCGTGATGTGCGGCAGCAGAAGGGTGGTCAGGGCGAAGGGTCCAAGATGGTTCGTGCCGATATGCAATTCGAAGCCATCGACCGTCCGGCCCTCCGGGGCCTGCATGATCCCGGCGTTGTTGATCAGGATGTCGAGATCCCCCGTCCAGGCATCCGCGAACTCACGGACCGACGCCAGGCTCCCGAGATCGAGTCGGCGGACCTCCGTTTCGCCAGTTACCGTGGCGGCGACTGCCTGGCCCTTCGCAACGTCACGCACCGCAAGCACCACCTTGGCCCCGGATCGGGCCAGTTCGCGGGCCGTAACGGCCCCGAGCCCGCTCGAGGCGCCAGTGACCACCACCGTCCGGCCGGACAGGTCGGGAAGGGCGGCTGCAGTCCATCGCTCGCTAGACATCTTTGGGTTCCTCTTGTCTGTGTCGCTGTTTCTTGCACTGAGTGCAGGATAATAGTGCACTTAGTGCACTATTGCAAGCGGTGCGATTCTGTGTCATAAAGAGGCCGATGAACGACAGCACGACGGGAACGGGAGGACTCCGCGAGCGGAAGCGCCGGCAAACACGCCTGCGCGTCGTCGATAGCGGACTCCGGCTCTTCCTGGCCAACGGCTATGAGGCTACGACGCTCGACGCCATCGCCGACGCCGCAGACATTTCGCGCCGGACGTATTTCTCCTACTTCGCCTCGAAGGACGAACTTCTGCTCGCGTGGCAGGAAGGTGCCGACGACGCGATGCGGGCCGCCTTGATCGAGCTGGCGCCAGATCGGGCGCCGTTCGACGCGGTGCGAGGCGCTCTTTCGAAGGTCGTGTCGCTGTTTGAGACGGCCGACTTCATTGCGATCGATGACCTGATGCACTCAACCGAGGGGCTGCGGGCCTGCAAGCAGGCAGGCTACGAGCGTCAGGAGCGCGCGCTCTTCGCGGCGCTTTGTGAGATCTGGCCCGAGCCCGACCGGCGAGCTGCTCTTCGCATGCTTGCCATGGTCGCGACCGGGGCGTTTCGCCTGGCGCTGGAGATGTGGAGAGAAGACGGTCGAAAAGGCCCTGTAGCGGCCTATCTGGACGTGGCCTTCGAGACGCTTCAACAGGAGGTCTGACCACGCCGGTCGTCAAGGATTGACGATCGGCTCGCCGATCGTGCAAAGCAGCGCCATTCCCAGAACGGGTAGGCGCCCGTAACTGGGAGCGCGGGCAAGCACGCGCCCGGCGCCGCTGAGCTACGCGGCCGTCGGTGAGTCGATCTAGTCAGCGCAGCCCGGCGAACGTGGCGCGCACGTCCTCGACGAGGATGTCAGGTTGTTCGAGGGCGAAGAAGTGCCCTCCTTGTGCTGGTTCGTTGAAGAAGACGACGTTCGCGTAGCGGCGTTCGAGCTGGCGACGTGATTTCCGCACGTTCTCCTTCGGCGGCATCGTGAAGCCGACAGGAGTTTCGATCGGGTGCTCGATGCTTGCGGGGGATCTCCATCCGGTCTGGTTCATTTCCCAGTACAGGCGCGCGGCACTGGTGCCGGAGTTCGGCAGCCAGTAGAGCATGATGTCGTCGAGCATCTCGTCGAGAGTGAAGGAGCCTTCGGCGTTGCCGCGGGTTCCGCAGGTGTCCTGGAACATGGCGTAGATCCATGCCGCGAGCCCGACGGCGGAGTCGGCGAGGGAGTATCCGATGGTCTGCGGCCGGGTCTGTTGCTCTTTGGCGTAGCCGGAGAGGTTGTCCCAGAAGTCCTTCGCGTCGGCCAGCGCCTCGCGCTCTTCGGGAGTGGCGTTCTCAATCTCGTCCGGGGTGGGCCCGAACATGGCGAAGTTCAGGTGTGAACCGATAAACCCGACCGGCTTGAGTTTCGCGATTTCGTCGGTGACGGCGCATCCAAGATCGCCACCCTGTGCACCCCATCGGTCGTAGCCGAGACGATCCATGAGCACGATCCATGCCCGGGCGATCCGGGGGATGTCCCAGCTGGTCTCCGCAGGTTTGGCGGAAAACCCGAATCCGGGAAGGTTCGGGATGACGAGATGGAATGCCTGACGCGGGTCTACTCCGTAGGCGGCGGGGTTGCTGAGCGGGCCGATGACTTTGCGGAATTCCAGCACTGAGCCGGGCCAGCCGTGCGTCAGGATCAGCGGCAACGCATCGGGTTCGGGGGAGCGGATGTGCAGGAAGTCGATGGCGAGACCGTCGACCGTCGTGCGGAACTGACCCCACCCGTTCAGCTCAGCCTCGACTTTCCGCCAGTCGTAGTCATCGCGCCAGTAGTCCGTGAGCGCCTTGAGTTTCCCGAGGGTGGGCCCCTGACTGCTGTCGGAGACTGTCACGCCTTCCGGCCAGCGGATGGTGCTCAGCCTGTTCTTGAGGTCGGCGAGTTGCGCGTCGGGGATGGCGAGGGCGATGGATTCGATATTCTCTGACAAGTGGCTCTCCTTGAATCGACTCCTGTTAATGTACAGTACCGTTTCGTACAGACATCAGGAGATCAGACATCGCAGAAATCTCACCAGCTGGAGCGGCGGTTGTTGCGGATCGTTCACCGCGGCGAGGGGCCGCCCGCGAGCAAGCGATCCTCGATGCCGCGATTGAGCTAATCGGGGAAGTGGGCTACGAGCGGATCACGGTCGACTCGATCGCCGCTCGCGCCCATGCGTCGAAGGCGACGATGTATCGGCGGTGGCCCGGCAAGGCGGAACTCGTCGCTGATGCTCTTCGCCGACACGCCCAGGGGGACGCGCCGTCGATCCCGAACACCGGGTCGCTTCGCGGCGATCTACTGGCCACGGCCGGGGAGATCGCTGAAACTCTGACCGGTCTGACCGGGCCCTCTCTGATCGGGCTGCTGGAAGCGATCCGCGACGATGCCACACTCCGCGACCTGATCGCCTCCCAGGTTCGGGAACGCAGCCACGAGGTCGGCAGAACCATCTGCTCGCGCGCCAAAGCGCGAGGTGACGTCATCCGCGTAGATCGATCCGAACTGGTTGTCGATGTCGCGTTCGCCCGCGTGTTCACCGACACCCTTTTCCACGGGAGAATCCCTGAAAGTTCGACGCAGGAACAACTCGTCGACGAGATACTCATCCCCCTGCTGCGCGCATGAATGAGGAAATGGCCGAACTCGCAGCGTCGAAGCGCCACGCGTGTTGGAGCACCAGAACGGCGGCCGGCATACCGGCCGTCCGCCCTGATCCGAAACCTTTCGCGACTCACGAGGAAGACCGCAACAGCGTGACGCGCCGTCTCGGCTCTTCGTTTCCTTGCCGTCCGGTGGCACCTCACTGGTCAAGCCCTCAAGGCCCAAGCAAACGGCATTTGTGACAGTTGTGACAGAGCCAGTCACAAACGGGGCGGGCGTGCCGAATTGGGACGTTCAGGTCGGTTGGCTCAGGATCACCCTCGAACGGGCAGGTTGCCAAGAGGCATTCCGAGGTCGTGGGGGCCCCGTGCAGCCCGTGATCTGCGAACTCTCGCGCCGCAAATCTCAAGCACCTGAGTTCGTCGTTCGGGTCCACGCATCCGCTCGTTCATGTGCTCTATGTTACTAGTTACTAACCACTGAACTGCGCTCTTGTGATGGTCCTCGTGGCCGAAGGTGACCGGGTACGAGAGCTGGTTGAGCCTTCGGACCCCGTGCGGAAGCGGGCTCAGGAGACCAGCGCCGCGATCGCTTGAGCGGTCGGCGCTGGCGGTGTTCATCGGGCGTTGCCTGCGCGCAGCCAGTTGATGTAGTCAGCCGCGGCGTGCTCGGTGTCGTATTCGGGCTGATATCCGGTGTCCTGGGTGATGCGGCTGATGTCGAGGTACGAGCCGGACCCCGCTTCGCCGGCCGGCAGGTCCACTTCGGCGTCCGGGGCGACGGTCTTGATCGCCTCGATGATCTCCGCGTTGGAGGTCGAGCGCCCGGAGCCGATGTTGTAGGTGCGGTAGCTGAGGTGGTCGGCTAGTTGGAGCAGTGCGATGCCGCGGCCGGTGTCTTTGACGTAGCAGAGGTCTAGGGCGTCTTCGAGACGAGGCTGCGCGAGCAGTCCAGACAGGTCGAGCGGGCGCCGGCTGGCAGCTGCGTGGATCAGTGCGGGCGCGGCGAAGAACGGGTCCTCATGCCCGAGCGGGCCCCACGTGCCGGATATCCGGAGGTTGATGATCTCGATGCCCGTCGACTCGGCGAGTTGCTCACCGAGAAGCTCTCCAATCTTCTTCGACCGCGGAATCGGATGCGGTGCGGTGAGGAGCAGGGGCAGATCCTCGGTCAGCGGGCCGTCGTGGTCGAGGCCGCCGTAGACGCCGATCGTGCTGGCGATCCCGACCCGGCGAACACTCCACTCGCTGGCGACGCGGACGACGTTGAGGAATCCGCGGAGCAAATCCTCGGTCGACTCGATGCCGCCGACGGTGCCACGCGGTGCCGGATAACCGGCGAGGTGGATGACACCGGTGATGTCATGCCGTGTGCCGACGGCCCGGAGAGCATTCAGGTCCGCAACGTCGGCCTGCTCCGCGACCACCCGTAGATCAGCAAGGTGCGCCGGAACCTCACCGGAGCGGCGCTGGACGACCACGCACGTCTCCCCGCGCTCGGTGAGGGCGCGCACGGTGTGGGAGCCGATGAAACCGGAACCCCCAGTGACAAGAATCATCTCGAGCCTTTCGTCAGTTATATCAATCGTCAGCAATACTGACGATCAGCGTAAGGGTACACTTCGTGCATGTCAAACCACAGTTCTCCCGAACGAGCTTCGGTTCGCAGGCACGACGAGGTCCTCGGTTATCTGCTCAAGCACACGCACTTCGTCTTGGAAGAGCGCACCGATGCCGCGCTCGCGCCATTGCGGCTCACCAGCCGCGACCTCGGCGCGCTCCGAGTGATCGCGGGCGGTGAGGCCAGGTCGCAGCAAGACGTGGCAGCGGTACTTGGCGTGGACCGCACATCGATGGTCGCGCTCCTCGACGCGCTCGAGCGGGCCGGCATCGTCGCCCGCCGCGCCTCCGAACAGGACCGTCGCCGTAACGTGGTCGAGCTCACCGAAACAGGCCGGAAGGTGTTCAACCAGGCCGAACAGACATCGCTCGACGTCGAGCAAAACTTCGTCAAAACGCTTGGGACAGACGGCGCGAGTGAGCTTCAACGAGCGCTGCGGTCCCTGCTCAGGGTGACGTCTCAGTAGCCGGTCCTCGATCGTGCGACCGAAGCGCAGACGGAGCCACGCCTCGACCTGGCCGTACATGTCGGTCATCGCCTGCTGGCTCCGGACGCCGGTCATCGCTGTGTTTCTCTTTCCTGAAGCCGATCGGCTTCGTCATTCTGCAGGTGGTCTGCCCGCAGGGTTCTAGAGCAGGCTGCCGCCCGAGACCTCGATGCGTTCGGCAGTCACCCAGCGCAGCTCACTCGACGCGAGGGCTGCGATGGCATCGGCGATCTCGTCGGGCTGCCCGACGCGGCCGAGCGCGGTATGGGCGGCCAGGCTGCTGCGCAGCTCGGGGTCGTCCCGCATGGCGCCGCCGTTGAAGTCGGTGGCCGTCGGGCCGGGCGCGATGCTGTTGATACGGATGCCTCGTGGCCCGAGCTCCACGGCAAGGCTGCGGGTGATGGCCTCCACCGCCGTCTTCGATGCAGCGTAGAGCGAGGTTCCCGGGGCTGACCTGGCGGGTGAGCGAAGTGGAAACATTAATGATGCGACCACCGTCGCCGATGTGGGGCGCCAGCGCCTGGATGAGGAAGAACGTGCCGCGCACGTTCGTGCCGATGAGGGCATCGAACTCGTCGACCGTGGCGTCCTCGAGTCGGCCGAACAGCCCGATCCCGGCATTGTTCACCAGCACGTCGATGCCGGAACGCCCCCACCGCTCGCCGATGTCGCGCCGCAGCGAGACCGTGAAGTCGGCGAAGGATGCGACATCCGCCAGGTCGAGTCGCGCGGCGATGGCGTCGCCTCCTGCGGCGCGGATCTCCTCCACGACGCGGGATGCCTGTTCGGCATCGCCGCGGTACGTGAGCGCCACGGCGAAGCCCCGCTGTGCCAGGGCACGGGCGGTCGCTCGGCCCAAGCCCCGGTTGGCCCCTGTGACGACGGCGATTCGAGGGGTGTTCTCGGTCATTCGGTCTCTCCTTCCGGGAAGTCCACGCTGATGAGCGGACTGCCCCGCATCCATTCGTCGAGGGGCTCGACCGGCTGCCGGATGCCGGCCGGGTTCCACGGCTGATTGAGGTCGGCGATGATCGACGAGAACACGGCCTGCCGGTGCGCGCGATCGAGCACCGGAGTGCCCACTGCCCGCAGATCCGCCCGCACCCCGTTCTCGAGGTGGAACACGAAGTCGGGGTTCGCGACGATGTTCGCGTACCAGCTGCGGCGAGCCGGCGAGGTGGAGAGATAGATGCGCCCGGTTCACCCAACGCCGCTGTGCGACGACTGGCACGAGGCATCTCATGGGCGCCAGGGCTTTCACGCCGAGATCTACGAATGGCAGCTGGAGGCAATCCTCGCGACAGCGAAGCTGGACGCTGCGACCAAGTCGAGGATCATGACCGCTCTCGGGCCGACGACTCCCGTTCCGGATGCAACCGCGACACGCCGACTCGAACGCGAGTTACGTGATCTCGGGATGCGGAATGCTCTCGGCCAGCTTCCCGACGCCTCCTACTTCGAGCATCGCGGCAAGCTTCTCGCCGAACTGGACGAGGCGCGCAATCCTCGCGCCGCGCGTGTTGAGGTCGATCCGAAGAGGGCGATCCGATACCTCGAAAACCTGGAGTCGCTCTGGTCGGCGCCAGTGCCAGAGAGTGGGGAGCACCAAGATCTGCGTCAGACCTACGAGCGGCGTCGGGCCGACGCGACCGCTGCCGGCTTCGCAACTCTGGCCGCCCTTGGTCCGGAGCTGGTGAGGATCGAACTCGCGGAGGATCCGCACACCGCGGCGCCGCTGGCCCTGAGTCTCCACCCTGAGAAGGCTGAACTGACCGGAGAAAGGGCGCACGTTCTCAGGAGCTTGCTGGGCGGGAATCGGAGCCGCATCCATTTCGCACAGACGTACGACGCCGCCAGGAAGCGCAGCTGGCGTGAGCGTGGAAATGGGACATTGAGGTACGTTGGTCGGGGCGAGAGGAGTCAGCCCGACCGTCGCGACCTGAATGTCCCACTGCTGCTTGCATGCGAGATAGCTGGCCAGGAACCGCTGGACGCGCCGGGCTGGATGACAGCGCTGACCGGCGTCAGCAACAGCCCCCGTTGCCGCAGCAAGAGGCCGAATCGAGGGTTCGGAGCAGCGGCAGTGGGGCCTCGGCGAGCGGCACCTCCTCGGACAGCGGCGCGGCATCAATGGGCTTCGTTGCCTTGATGATCGCGCTCGACATTCCGTCGGCGACCGTGTGGGTAGGCGTGATGGAGATGTCCGTTAGGCCGACGGCCTCGAGCCCGGCCTGGAACTCGGAAACCGATAGGGCGCCCGCGATGCAGCCAACGAACGAGCCACGCTCGACGCGTTCCTCTATGGTCAGGCGATCGTCGGCGACGACGTCGGTGATTCCCATGCGGCCGCCGGGTCGAAGTACCCGGGCGATCTCCCGGAACACGGCTGGCTTGTCCGCGGCGAGATTGATGACACAGTTGCTGATGACGACGTCGACAGACGCGGCGGGCAGCGGGATGTCTTCGATGTGGCCGCGGAGGAACTCGACGTTCGTCGCGCCGGCCTCGGCTACATTTCGTATCGCGAGCGCGAGCATCTCCTCGGTCATGTCAAGCCCGATGGCGCGGCCGGTCGGACCGACCCGCCTGGCCGAGAGCAGGACGTCGATCCCGCCGCCAGAGCCGAGATCGAGAACCCGCTCGCCTTCATGGAGTTCGGCGACGGCGATCGGATTGCCGCAGCCTAGCGAGGCGAAAACAGCGGCGTCCGGCAGCTCGGACCGTTCGAGCGCGGAGTAGAGGGCAGGGCCGAACGCGTCGGCCGCTGTCGTGCAGCCGTTACCCGCGGCTGCCTTGGTTGCGGCGGCGGCATAGCGCGCCCGGACCGCTTCGTGGATGTCCGCTGTGGTCACGCCTGTCACTCCGATCGTCCGTTGCGTATTGATGGATGTAGATACTACAGCGATGCACAAACGCGCGTTGTAATAACGTCTGTTAGAATGACAGCGTGAACACGAAGATCCCCAGCCCGCCTGCAAACGGCCTCACGCCCGAAATCATGGCCGGTTTCCAGGCAATCGCCGAGCCGACCCGCGCTCGGATCGTCGCTCTCCTCGGCCACGGGGAACATTGCGTCTGCGACGTCGGAGAAACGCTCGCGCTGAGCCCCGCTCTCGTTTCTCACCACCTGCGTGCGCTTCGAGATAGTGGCCTGTTGCGGGAACGACGAAGCGGCCGATGGGTCTACTACTCCCTCGACCTCGAGGCCCTCGAGCGGTTGCGCGCCGCGGTTAACGGCCTCCTCACACCGACCGACGAGACGGCCGCCTCTTGCCTGTGCTCGGATTGCGGCCCGGAGCGAGCCTCCCGCCCGGCTGCCTCGAGTCTGGCCGCCTTCGCAGCATTCCCAGAAGTCCGCTCGTGAGCTGCGACGTCCTGATCGTCGGGCTCCCGCCGGCCGCCGGCTGCCCGAGCGACGAGACCTGGCGAGCCGCCGCGGAGCTGGTGCATTCGCGGTTGACCCTGCGGTTCGGGTCCGAAGTGCGCTTCGAATACGTCGATCTCTTCAGCCCCGAGATGGCGCCGCACGCCGGCATTGAGGCCCTTGTCGCCGATGGGGCAGCCCTGCCGATCGTCGCCATCGATGGAGTCGCCCGTTTCATCGGCGGCAAGCTCCAGCTTTCCGCCATCGAACGCGAAGTCGCCGAGCGCCTCGCGACTGCGCCCGTCAGTCCTCCAAAGGAACGTGCCTCGTGACCGATACTGCCACGCCCAAGGCCACCACCGCCGCGATCGACGTCGAGGTCTTCGACCCGCCGCTGTGCTGCCCCACCGGACTCTGCGGGCCCGTTCTCGATACGACCCTGCTCGATCTCGGCGAAACGATCGTCGCGCTCCAGGCCGAGGGCCACGCCGTCACGCGGCACATGATGACGACCGATCCGCAGGCATTCATGCGCAACCGCGAGGTCTACGAGGCCATCAAGGCCCGCCAACTCGAGGTCCTGCCGATCACCGTCGTCCGCGGTCGCATCGTCAAGACCGGCGCATACCCGACGCTCGACGAACTGCACGCGGCTCTGGCCGCTGCCGTCTGAGCCTCGCCGTCACCATTCCCGCGCCCGCCTGACGAGCACGTCCCGCCGAAAGGATCCGCACACCGTGACCGAATTCCTCTTCTTCTCCGGCAAAGGCGGCGTCGGCAAGACCACGATGGCCTGCACCACCGCGGTCGCCGAAGCCGATGCAGGCCGGCGCGTCCTCATAGTGACGACCGACCCCGCCTCGAACCTCGCCGATGTCTTCGAGCAGCCCATCGGCTACGTGGTCACCCCAATCGGCGGAGTGCCGAACCTGTGGGCAATGGAGATCGACTCCGACAAGGCGACCGCGGAATACACCGATCGCACGCTCGCCCCGATCCGCGAGATATTCCCGCCGGAAATAGTCCACGTCATGGAGGAGCAACTCGCCGGGCCATGCACGGCCGAAGTCGCGGCGTTCGATCGGTTTGCGGCCTTCCTCGACCCGACGGCTCCAGCCGAAGCCGCCGCGCCGGCTGGCTTTGATCTCATCATCTTCGACACCGCACCCACAGGCCACACCGTCCGGCTCCTGGAACTCCCGGAGGCCTGGACCAGGAGCATCTCCGAGGCTGAGGCAGGCTCCGGTCAGACGTGTATCGGGCCGGCAGCGGCGATCGCCGACGCGAAGGCCAAATACGAGCGCGCCCTCGCCGCCCTTCGAGACCCGCGCCTGACCCGCTTCGTCTTCGTGCTTCAGCCCGAGGCGACGTCGATCTCTGAGACTCGCAGGGCTGGCGCGGAACTGGCCAAGCTCGGCATCGTCACAACCGAGCTCATCGTGAATGGCGTGATCCCGCGCGAAGAAGCCTCATCTCCGTTCTTCGCGTCGCGGATTGCAATGCAGCAACGCCACCTCGCCGAGATCGCGCGACAGCTACCGATGCCAACGCGGCAGGTGCCGCTTCTCGACGGAGAAGTGCGCGGCATCGCCAGGCTGAGGGCAGTCGTGCCGCTTCTAAGCGATCCAGGCGCCGTGCGACCCGTCTTCGGAACCACCGGAGCCGGCCACTCGATCCAGGTTGCCTCGACCGACACCGACGCTGCGCTCGCGACGCTCCTTCCGAGCGACCGGCCGCGCACGGTCTTCTTCGCCGGCAAGGGCGGCGTCGGCAAGACAGTCGTCTCGTGCGCGACCGCGGTCTGGCTCGCAGGCCTCGGCCATCGCACGCTGCTCGTCACAACCGATCCCGCGGC
>JADGQH010000228.1 GCA_017881985.1 Chloroflexota bacterium
CCCGTGGTCGCCATCGGGTTGATGATCAGGCGCACGTCCTCGGCGTTGTAGCCGAAGACCTCCTGGCGTCGCTGGACGGTCTCGTGGTCCGGCTCGATGACCTCGGGCGGGTCGGGAAGGTCCTCGATCCGGGTCAGCCATTGCCGGATCCACTCCCCGTATGGCCGGGCCGAGGCGACCGTCGCCTTCAGCTCCTCGTCGGAGACGATCTTGCCGGCGGCCGTGTCCACGAGGAACATGTGACCGGGCTTGATCCGGCCCTTGGCAACCACCTGGTCGGCCGGGATGTCCAGGACGCCGGCCTCCGACGCCATGACGACCCGGCCGTCCGCGGTGACGTAGTAGCGTGCCGGCCGCAGCCCGTTGCGATCGAGCGTGGCGCCCACCCGCACGCCATCGGTGAAGGCGATCGAGGCCGGGCCGTCCCACGGCTCCATCAGGCAGGCGTGGTACTCGTAGAAGGCGCGCCGCTCCGGCGACATCGTCTCGTCGCGGTTCCAGGGCTCGGGCACGAGCATCATCATCCCGTGGGCCAGGGAGCGGCCGGACAGGTGGAGCAGCTCGAGGACGTTGTCCAGGATCGCGGAGTCGGAGCCTTCCGTATCGACCGCCGGAAGCACCTTCTGCAGGTCGTCGCCGAAGAGCGACGAGCGGAACATCGACTGCCGGGCGTGGATCCAGTTGACGTTGCCGCGAAGCGTGTTGATCTCGCCGTTGTGGGAGATGTAGCGGTACGGGTGGGCTCGCGCCCACGACGGGAACGTGTTCGTGGAGAACCGCGAGTGGACCATCGCGATCGCGCTCTCGAAGCGCGGGTCCACGATGTCCGGGTAGAACGTGCGGAGCTGGGACGCGTTCAGCATCCCCTTGTAGACGATCGTGCGACAGCTCAGCGACGAGACGTAGAAGTCGCCGCGCCCGGGCAGCGCCGAGCGCGAGACGGCCTTCTCGACCAGGCGGCGCGCGACGTACAGGCGCCGGTCGAAGGCGAGGTCGTCGGCGACGTCGGCGGGTCGGCCCACGAACACCTGGCGGATGACGGGCTGGCTGGCCCGCGCCGTCTCGCCCAGGCCGGCGGTCTCGGTCGGGACGTCGCGCCATCCCAGCAGCTCGAGTCCCTCGGTCAGCAGGACCTTCGCGACGTGGCCCTCGCAGGCGGTCCGGCTCGCCGCGTCTCGAGGCAGGAAGACCATGCCCACGCCATAGCCGCCCGCGTCCGGAAGGCCGAGCCCCTGCTCCGCCGCCACCGTGCCGAGGAAGCCGAACGGGACCTGGGCGAGGATCCCCGCTCCGTCCCCGGTGTTCCGCTCCGACCCGCTGGCCCCGCGGTGCTCCAGGTTGACCAGCACCGTGAGCGCGTCGCGCACGATCCCGTGGGACGGGCGGCCCGCAATGTCGCATACGAACCCGAACCCGCAGGCATCGTGCTCGAACGACGGCTCGTAAAGGGACGACGACTTGGCCACGTGGATCCCCTCGTGCGCTCAGTCGACCGACGATAGCAAGGCGATTCGCGAGATTGGGTACCGACGAAGAGATGCTTTGGTTGCCGTTCCGTGCTCCGGTCGTGCTCGACGTCGAGCAGGTGCGTCAGCTGCCCGCCGCGGCCCCGGACGGCCCTGGCTCGCCGGGCTGCCGAGGTCCCGTCGTTCGAGCGGGCCTGCGACGCCCGTCGCTGTGGATGAGAACCCCGCCCGGTCGCAGGAGGCGGCGTTCCTGGCGGTGGATCTCGCGACGAACGCGTTCGGTGGCGGATCCGTGCGCGGACCGAAACTCGGGTGAACCGAAGAGACGGCTCTCATGGATCGCATCGAAGGACCCGGTCGCCAGGTAGTCGAGGGCGCCGGAAACACCCAGGTCGACCCGGTGATGTTCGAACGTTTCGTCGGTGATCTCTCCGATGTCGAGCCCGACGGGGTGCGCGCCGAGCGCAACGAGCAGCCGGCACATCCATGGCTCGAACTCCGCGGTCCGCCTGCCGGTCACCGGCGACCGGCTGGAGCTCGACCCACACGCGATGTCGAGGACGGCCATGCCGCGGATCGCCGGCAGCGAGCCGAAGGCGTCCGACAGGCGGGTCACGAACTCGGTCATGATCGCTTCGAGGTTCGGCTCGGCCGCGATCCCGGATGCGAGCTGATGCCGGGCGTCCAGCTCCCCGAGGGCATGGCCAAGGAGCGCCCGGTCCGATGGCGTCCGGCCGAGCGCGGCCAGTCGTCGAAGCGCGTCAGGCGTGGTCACGGGACCCCTCGTGCCGGCCGGGATGCGCCACCGCTGCTGCCACGCCGGCATCGTAGCCCGCAGGCCGGCGGAGGTGGTTCCCGGCTCCGACTCGTCGAGGATGCGACTCCTCAGGGACGACGACGCTGGCGGGTAGACTTCGACGTCAGATGATCCCCTCCCCCGCCGTGTCCGGTCCCCTCACGATTCGGTATCTCTCCCGTGCGGACGTCGAAGCGGCCGGCGTGACCATTGGCGAGGTCATCGACGCCGTGCAGACCGGCTTCCTCGAGAAGGGGAACGGGCGGGTCGAGATGCCACCCAAGCCTGGCGTCCATCCGGGCGAAGGCGACAACTTCATCCACGCGATGCCCGCCTCGATCCCCGGCCTCGATGCCGTGGGCATCAAGTGGATCAGCGGCTACCCCGGCAACCAGGCTCGCGGCCTGCCCTACATCACGGGCCTCCTCATCCTCAACGACCCGGCGACCGGGGTCCCCATCTCGGTCATGGACGCGACCTGGATCACCGGCGTCCGGACGGCCGCCGCGTCCGCGGTGTCGGCTCGACACCTGGCGCGGCCCGAGTCGTCGGTGCTGGCGATCCTGGCCTGCGGGGTGCAGGGCACGTTCCACGTCGACGCGCTCCGGGCCGTCCTTCCGACCCTGACCACGATCCGCGCGTACGACCCGGACCCGGGCCGCGTCGCTGCGTTTGCCGCGGGCGTCCACAGCCGCCACGGGATCGACGTCACGATCGCCCGCGACGCGGAGGCGGCCGTCCGGGGCGCTGACGTGATCGTCACGTCGGGGCCGATCCTCCGCACGCCGCACGCGTCGATCAAGGCCGGCTGGATGGCGCCGGGCGCCTTCGCCTCCGCCGTCGACTTCGACAGCTACTGGGATCGCGCCGCCCTCCGCGAGCTCGACCTGTTCACGACCGACGACGTCCCGCAGCTCGAGCACTTCCGCGAGATGGGGTATTTCGCCTCCATCCCGCCGATTCACGCCGACCTTGGCCAGCTGGTCGCGGGGAGCCGGCCCGGCCGCACGACGGCCGACCAGCGGACGATGGCCTGCAACCTCGGGCTCGCGCTCGATGACATCGCCGTGGCGCCGCTGGTCCTCCGGGCGGCCGAAGCGAAGGGTCTCGGGACGATCCTGCCGCTGTAGGCGTCCAGATGTCGCCACCATCGGCGGCGGCATCGTGGGTATGGCGACCGCCTACCGGCTCCTCGATGCGGAGCCCGACCTTCGGATCACGATCTCGAGGGCGCGGGGACGCGCACGAGCGTGCGGACGAGCCCCTCGATCCCGCCGTTGACCGTGCTGACGGTACTCGCCCCCGGGTCGACCGGCACACCAGGCGCAGACGCCTCCAGCTCCCGCTCGGCCGCCCGGATCCCGGCCGTCCCACCGATCCCGGTCGCGAACGAACCGCCGGGATTGTCGAACAGCCAGACGTGGATCATCTCCCGCGTCGCCGTCGCCTGGTGGTAATGCCACAAGGTGGAGGCGCCACCGACGCACGGCCCCTGGCCGATCGGTGCCGTGAAGAGGACGCCGCCGAGCACGGTCGCCCCATCGGGCAGGTGGAGAAAGACGAGCGCCTGCGGGTGGGCGGGGTCCAGGCGGTCGGCCGTTGCGGTCGCGAGTGCCCGGTTCCGGTAGTGCACCAGCCTCGGGTCCTTTCCCGGCGCCTTCGGTGGCATGTATCCGAGCGCACCGGCGTCGGCCGGGGTGAGGCGCGGCGACCACGTCGCCTTCACGGCGGCGACCAGCTGTGCTGCGGCCGCCTGCTGGGTGCTCGTCGCCGGCGTACCCTGCGGCTCGCAACCCGGTCCGGCAGTGACGAACGTCGCGTGGTGAGCGGCCGCGCCGGCGGCGCCGTGCGAGTGGGCCGCCGTAAGGTCGGACGAGGCGGAGCTGAGCTGGGTCTGGACGGCGCTCGTTGCGCCGACGGCCGCCGTGAGGGCGAGAGCGACTGCGACCGCCGTCACGGAGACGAATCGAGCACGCCGGGTCGATCGGGCGGCGCGAACCTGACCGCCAAGGAAGCCGAGCATGCCCACGACGATCAGGCCGATCCCGGCCAGGAAGACGACGTGGGCCGGGTTATCGATCGTGAAGACGCTCTCGTGAGCGGCAAGCCCGGGGCTGGCCTCGTGGATCGAGACGTCCCAGACGAGTCCGCCGACGAGCGGGAACGTGCCCGTGACGGCGATCCAGGCGCCGAGGCTGGAAAGGCGATCGAACAGGGTGGCGAATCGGATACGCATCGTGGTGGCTCCACATCGAGGCGCGGACGGGAGCCCGTCCGGATCGGCGCAAGGATCGCTCGTCATCGGGCCGAGCCGGTACGGTCCCGGGTAAGGCGGACGTAAGACCGGTCGGCGGCAGGGCGAGCCGGGCGCGCCATGACTCGGGGTCGAGTCGCACGGCCCTGGCGAGGCGACCGAGGGGATAGCCCCACCCCCACGACACCGGCTCCCCGGCTGGTCCGGCGTCGGCGATCCCGGTAGGGTCCCGCCTGTGAGACCGACGCCGCCACGGCCGCCAGCCATGCCGGGAACCCGGACGTCGACGTGGCGGTCCCGGCCGGAATCTCGCAATCGCGCCAGAATCCTCGCTCGCGACTGGATGGAGCAGCTGATCCGATGAACAACGACGCCAGCCCGGCAGTGCCGGCCGAGATCCGACCATGACCCCGCCGATCGGGCGCGACGGCCGTCCAAGTCAGCCCTGGACCGTGAAGGTCGCCCGCTGGAGCGCCCGCCATCGATGGCCCGTGTTCATCGCCTGGTTCGTGCTGACCATCGGGCTCTTCGTGGTCAGCACGTCGATGGGCGGGATCAGGGCGCTCAGCGCCACTGGCGGGCCCGGCAGCGGATCGACCACGGAAGCAGCTCGCGGCTCCCAGGCGATGAACGCCGGGGGAACGAGCTCGACGCCGTCGGAGACCATGACCGTCGTCGTCGCCAGCGCGACCGCGAAGGTCACCGACGCGGCCTTCCGGTCGACGGTCGGCGAGGTGGTCGCACGACTGGCCGCGGTGCGCGCCAC
>JADGQH010000229.1 GCA_017881985.1 Chloroflexota bacterium
CTCGACCCATTCCTCGATCATGATGACCGAAGAAGGCGCCCGCACCGTAGCCGAAGTGATGCAACTGGCGCAAAAGGTAGCCGAACTGTTCAACAACCTGTCCGGCATGGCGGGCAGCGTCAACGAGAACGCCCAGCAGGTGATGCTCAACGCCCGCGAGGTCAAGTCGATCGACGAGATCACGCTGCTCAACACCGCCTGCGCGATGGTCGACGGCGCCTACCAGCTGATCTCCGAGCGCCTGAAGCCGGGCATCCGCGAGAGCGAGCTCGTGGCGGAGGTGACCCACTTCCTGTTCGACCTCGGCGCCGAGCACGTCGACAACATCAACGCGGTCTCGGGCGAGCGGTGCAGCCCCCACCCGCACGTGTTCAGCGACCGCATCATCCGGCCCGGCGACCAGGCGTTCTTCGACATCATCCAGACGTTCGTCGGCTACAAGACCTGCTACTACCGGACGTTCGTCGTCGGCAGGGCGAGCGACGCGCAGCGGGACGCCTACAAGCAGGCTCGCGAGTGGATCGATGCCTCGATCGACATGATGCGCCCGGGCGTCATGACCGACCAGGTCGCCGCGGTCTGGCCGAAGGCCGAGGAGTTCGGCTTCTCGAGCGAGATGGAGGCGTTCGGCCTCCAGTTCGGGCACAGCGTCGGCCTGTTCCTGCACGAGCGCCCGATCATCAGCCGGCTCAACTCCCTCGAACACCCCGTCGAGATCAAGGAGGGCATGGTGATCGCGCTCGAGACCTATTGCCCCGCGAAGGACGGCTACTCCGCCGCGCGGATCGAGGAGGAGGTCGTCGTGACGGCGGACGGTCCGCAGGTGATCACGAAGTTCCCGTCCGACGAGCTCTTCGTCGCCAACCCGTACTGAGGCAGGCCGCATCCATGTCGACCCAGCGACCCACGGCGGCAGCGCCCGCCCTCGAGACCCGGCTGGCGATCTACCGGACCATGGCGGAGTGCCGGCAGTTCGAGGCGCGCGCCCAGGAATTGTTCTTCGAAGGCCTCGTTCGGGGAACGACCCACCTCGGGATCGGACAGGAGGCGGTCGCGGCAGGTGTCGCGGCGGCGATGCGCACGGACGACTACACCTTCTGCACGTACCGCGGCCACAACCACACCCTGGCCCGGGGCGTCCCGATGGCCCCCATCTTCGCCGAGCTGTTCGGTCGCGGGACCGGGCTCCTCGGTGGCAAGGGCGGCTCGATGCATCTCACCTCGGTCGAGCACGGGGTGATGGGCTCGTACGCGATCATCGGCGCCCACTTGCCGATCGCGCTCGGCGCGGCGTGGTCGGCGCAGTACCGGAAGTCCGGCCAGGTGGCGCTGTGCTTCTTCGGCGACGGCACGACCAACATCGGGGCGTTCCACGAGGCCCTCAACATGGCCGCCGTGTGGAAGGCGCCGGTGGTGTTCGTCTGCGAGAACAACCAGTACATGGAGTACACGCCGATCGGGTCCGTGACCGCCGTCCCGCGGCCGGCCGCCGACCGGGCAAGCGCCTATGGCCTCGAGCCGATCGTCGTCGACGGGAACGACCCCGACGCCGTCTACGCGATCGCTCGGACCGCGATCGACCGGGCGAGAGCCGGGGATGGCCCGTCGCTGATCGAAGCCCTCACCTACCGCCACGGCGGCCACTCCCGGGCCGATCCCGGCAAGTACCGCCCGGACGAGGAGGTGAAGGCATGGCTCGCCCGCGACCCGCTCCCGATGTATCGGGCACGGCTGCTCGCGGAAGGCGCATCCGAGGTAGCGCTCGCCGCCATCGACGACGAGACGAGAGGCAGTGTCGCCGAGGCGGAGCAGGAGGCGCGCAGCGCGCCGGAGCCGAGCCTCGACGTGCTCGAGACGCAGGTGTGGAGCGACGGGGGCTCGGCATGGCGGAACTGACCTACCGCGCCGCGGTCGCGGCGGGAATCGCCCAGGAGATGGACCGCGACCCGTCGGTGGTGATGATCGGCGAGGACATCGGGGCCGCCGGCGGCGTGTTCAAGCTCACCGAGGGCCTGTTCGGGCGATTCGGTCCGGAGCGTGTCCGCGACACGCCCATCAGCGAGCAGGCGATCGTGGGCGCCGCGATGGGTGCGGCGATGACCGGCCTGCGGCCGATCGCGGAGCTGATGTTCTCGGACTTCTTCGCAGTGACCTGGGACATGGTCGCGAACCAGATCGCCAAGTCCCGGTACATGACCAACGGGCAGGTCTCGATCCCCCTCGTGCTGCGGACCGCCAACGGCGGCGGCCTGCGGTTCGGGGCCCAGCACAGCCAGAGCATCGAGAACTGGGCGATGGCGATTCCGGGCCTCAAGGTCGTGGCGCCATCCACGCCCGCGGACGTCATGGGGCTCATGGCGGCGGCGATCCGGGACAACGACCCGGTGATCTTCTGCGAGCACAAGGCGCTCCTGGCCATCAAGGGCGAGGTGCCCACGGGCGAGCAGTTCATCCCCCTGGGCAAGGCGGCGACCGTCCGGCCGGGAAGCGACTGCACGGTGGTGGCGATCGCCGCCATGGTCCCGCGGGCCCTGGCCGCGGCCGAGCGACTCCAGGCCGAAGACGGCATCAACGCCGAGGTGATCGACCTGCGCACGCTCGTCCCGCTCGATGCCCAGGCGATCCTCGAGTCGGTTGCGCGGACCAGCCGGCTGTTCACCGTGGAGGAGAACCCCCGTCTGTGCGGCTGGGGTGCCGAGATCGTGTCGCTCGTCGCCGACGAGGGCTTCTACAGCCTGGATGCGCCCCTGGTGCGCATCACGACTCCGCACATCCCACTGCCGTCCGCGGCGGTGCTCGAGGATGCGGCAATGCCCAGCGTCGATCGGATCGCAGACACGATCCGCCGACGCCTCGAGGCGGCCCGGTGACCGAGGCGCCTCCGGACCTGATCGTTGCCGTCCTCGGGCTGGGCCGAATGGGGACGGCCATGGCCCGATCGCTCGCACGGGCCGGGCTGTCGCTCGTGGTGTGGAACAGGACGCGGGATCGCGCCGAGGCGCTCGGCGCCGAGCTCGGGGCTCGAGTGGCGACCACGCCCGCGGAGGCCGCCTCGCTCGCCGACGTGACCCTGACCATGCTCACGGACGACGCCGCGCTCGAGCAGGTCTACCGTGGATCCGATGGCCTCCTGGCGGGCGTCCGGCCCGGCGGCATCCTGGTCGACCTGAGCACCGTGACGCCGGAGACCATCAGATCGCTGGCCGCGAGTGCGAAGGCAGCCGGCGCCGCGCTGCTGGACGCTCCGGTCAGCGGCAGTACGGCGACGGCCGAGACGGGGCAGCTGACCCTGATGGTCGGGGGCGACGCCACAGACCTCGAGCGGGCCAGGCCGGCGCTCGCGCCGCTGTCCACGGCGATCTTCCACCTCGGGCCGGTCGGGTCCGGATCGGCGATGAAGCTCGCCGTGAACATCGTGATCTTCGGCCTCAACAACGCGCTTTCGGAGGCGCTGGCGCTCAGCGAGGCCGCCGGGATTCCGAGAGAGCACGCATACGACGTGCTCTCGGCGAGTGCCGCCGGCTCCCCGTTCGTCGGCTACAAGCGGGCCGCCTTCCTCGACCCGGAGGGCACGCCGACCGCGTTCTCGCTCCGCCTCGCGGAAAAGGACCTGCGCTTGATCGCCGCATTCGCGGCGGGCCTCGCGATCTCCCTGCCCCAGGCCGCGGTCAACCTCGACCTCATCCGCAGCGCGCAGGCCGGCGGCAACGAAGGCCGGGACTTCTCGTTCGTCGCGGAGTACCTCCGGACCGCCGGATCACGGGCCAATGGCACCGGGTCGCTCGGCCCTGGGGGAAGAGAGACCTGACCCAGAGCATCACCCACGCAGCGCTTGATCGTCGACAGCCGGAGCAGGGACTTGAAGGGGACAGCGAAATGACGGACCGAACTCTCATCCGCGGCGGGATCGTGGTCACGGTGGACAAAAGCCTCGGCGAGCTCAACGGCGCCGACGTCCTGATCGAGGACGACCGGATCGCTGCTGTCGGTCACAACCTCAGCGCCGAGGGCGCGACGGTCATCGAGGCGGCTGGCGACATCGTCATCCCGGGCTTCATCGACACGCATCGCCACACGTGGGAGACCTCGATCCGAACGTGCGCGCCCGACTACACGCTCGGCGCGTACTTCGCGGCGATCCTCGACCAGTTCGCGCCGAAGTACCGTCCGGAGGACGTCTACGCCGCCAACCAGTGGGGCGCGCTCGAGTCGATCAATGCGGGCATCACGACCCTTGTCGACTGGTCGCACATCATGAACACGCCGGACCACGCCGACGCGGCGATCAAGGGCCTGCAGGATACGAGCATCCGGTCGGTGTTCGCATACGGATTCCCGAACACCTCCATCCAGACATGGTGGTTCGGCCCGGATTACGCCGGCAGCGTCGAGCGAATCGATGGCCCCGACGCTCGAAGAATCCGCAGCCAGTACCTCGCGGACGACGCGGGCCTCATCACCATGGGCCTGGCCACGCGCGGCCCGAACTTCTGCAAGCCGGACGTGGTCCGCTACGAATGGGAGCTTGCGAAGGAGCTGGGCATCAACATCACGGTCCACGTGGCGATGGACCGCTTCGGATACACGAAGGGACAGGTCCGCGCGCTCAAGGAGATGGACCTGCTCTACCCCAACACCACCTACATCCATTCCTCCCACCTGCTCGAAGACGAGTGGCAGATGGTGGCCGACTCGGGCGGCAACGTGTCGTTCGCGCCGCAGATCGAGCTCCAGATGGGCCACGGCTGGGCGCCAGCCCTCGAGGCCACGAAGCACGGCGTGCCGATCGGGCTGAGCTCGGACGTGGCGACGACGGCACCGTCCGATCAGTTCACCCAGATGCGAGCGATCTTCGCCTCCGAGCGGGCACGCCGGAACGGGATCGCCTGGGACACGGACACCGACTCGACGGAGCTCATCACCTGCCGCCAGGTTCTCGAATGGGCCACGCTGGGCGGGGCCATCGTCGCCGGGCTCGGCGACCGCACGGGGTCGATCACTCCCGGCAAGAAGGCCGACATCGTGATCATCGACGGCTCGGCGGTCAACGTCGCTCCGGTGATCGACCCGGTCGCAGCGGTTGTCTGTGCCGCGGACGTGTCCAACGTGAAGACCGTCTTCGTCGACGGCAGGATCCGCAAGCAGGACGGCCGCCTGAAGGCCCACCTGGCGACCCCGCGGAAGCTCGTCGAGGCGTCGCGAGACTACCTCGTCGGCCAGGTCGAGCACCAGGAGGGCTGGCTCACGACCGCTCGCTGACGGGAAGGACCGGGTCGCACG
>JADGQH010000230.1 GCA_017881985.1 Chloroflexota bacterium
GGCCAAGAGCCTCGCGACGCAGATCGCGAGCCAGACCGAGCTCACGAACAAGCTCAAGGATGGCCTCAACGGGATGCGCGCGAAGCGCGAGGAGCTGGTTCAGAAGCGGAACGAGCTCGTCGCGCGGTCGAAGATGGCCGACGCCCAGGCAAAGGTCCAGCAGTCGCTCAAGAGCATCAATGCCACCGATCCCACGAGCGAGGTCTCGCGCTTCGAGGACAAGATCCGCCGCAACGAGGCCCAGGTTCGCGGAATGGAGGAGGTCGCGGCCAGCTCGCTCGACGCGCAGTTCGACGGCCTCGAGGAGATCTCCGCCGATGCCGACGTCGAGGCGCGCCTCGCCGCGCTGAAGGGCAGCGGCACGCCCGCTTCCTAGGGTTCACCGCCTCGCAGTCGAACGGCCCGGGCCCCGACGCCCGGGCCGTTTCGGGTTCGCGGCGGTCGACCGGTCGCGGACCGCTTCGGCTTCGGGTTCGCGGGCCGTCTATCGGTCGCGGACCGCTTCGGCTTCGGGTTCGCGGGCAGCCTCGCCCCGGGACACGAACCGTCAGCGCGGGCGCCCGAGGATCGCGAACGCCAGGACCCCGATCGTCCCCGCGACCAGGACCACGATCGTGGTCGGGAAGCTCACGAACGCGTCATGGACCGGCGGCAGGATGGCGCTCGCGAGCTCGAGCGCGAATACCACCGCGATCACGCCCGCAGCGATGACCAGGACCTCGCGCCAGCCGGGGCTCCGCGAGCCGTCAGGCACGATCCGCCTCGGGGGGGATCCCGATCGGCGCCACGAGGACGCGGCCCGCCACGAGACGCCCGCGGCGGGTCAGCAGGCCCTTCTTGGGCCGGTGGAACGTCAGCGTGACGTCCGCCCGGACGACCGGCTCGGAGAGCTCCCCCGAGGTCAGGTCGCAGGCCGTCGGCGTGTCCACCGCGAGGACCGGCACGCCCGCGGCCCGCGCCCGGAGGCACAGCTCGACGGCCGCCCGGACCGGCTCGCGCAGACCGCCCTGCACTCCGGTCCCCAGGAGGGCATCAACCACGAGCGCGGCACGCTCGATGCCCTGGCCAAGGGTCGCCAGGTCCCGGGCCGAGGAGGCATGGATCCGCTCCACGAGTGCCGCCGCGCCGAGCCGATCCCAGTTCCGCGCCGCGTCCGGCGTTCCCGGGCGCGCCCCGGTGGAGACCAGGACGGCTGCAACCCGGATCCCGTGCGCAGCGAGTCGCCGCGCGGCGACCAGGCCGTCGCCGCCGTTGTTGCCCGGGCCGCACAGGATGAGCACGGTGCCCGGGACGTGCGACGAAGGTACGTGGAGCACGGTCATGGGCGGCTCGGGGAGGTGCGGGTAGGGCTCCGGGGGCGCGGGCGTGGGACCCCCGGACCCTTCGACCGGTGGGGCATCCAACCCAGGCGAACCGGCGATCTCGGGCCGGTCGGCCGCCGCTGCTGCACCGGCTCTCGACGCTGCGCCCGCTCCCGACGTCGCCACGGCGGCGATCAGCGCCCGCGCCGTCGCGGCAACCGCGGTCCCGGCATGCTCCATGAGCCTGCTGCCGCTGACCCCAAGGCGCTGGGCCTTCGCGTCAGTGCCCGTCATCTCGGCCGCGGTGATCGGCGCGCGATCCATCGCCTCCGCCCAGCGCGCGGCCAGCCCCGCCAGGTCCAGCTCGAAGAGGGTCGGGTCGTCGGCGGGCAGGCGCGGTCCCCGGCGGGCGCGGGCGGCGCGATCTGGGGTCGTCATGGGCGGAGGCAAGGGTAGCGGGTCGGTTCGCTCGGCGCTCCCCTGTGTCATTGCCCGGCGCTCCCCTGTGGGAGCGGCTTGCGCTCGGCGCGGCGACCCCCCGACGCATCCCTTCGCGCCGGTGGCGCTTCCCGACCGGCCGGCGCTCGGGGTCCGATCCTCCGGCGCCGCCCTATCCGGTCCCCTGGACGCCGGCCGCGATCCCGCTGATCGTCAGCCCGACGAGGCGTTCGAGCTCGAGCCGCGACGGCTCATCGTCGGGCAGGCCGCGAAGGCGTCCCAGCAGCAGGACCTGGAGCTCATTGAGCGGATCCAGGTACGGCGCGCGCAGCGCGATCGAGCGCTGGAGGGCCGGCACGCCGTCGAGGAGCGCGGCGCGGCCTGAGATCCGAAGCAGGAGGCGGACCGTTCGGGCGTGCTCGGCCTCCACGATCTCGGCGAGGCGGACGCCGTCCGCACCCGCCAGCGCGGCGTAGCGGCGGCCGACCGCCATGTCGCTGCGGGCGAGGGCGACCTCGGCGTTCTGGAGCAGGCCGCGAAAGAACGGCCAGCTCCGGTGGAGCGCCGCAAGCCGGGCGATGCCCGCCTCACCGTGGGCCTGCTCGAAGGCCGCGAGCGCGCTGCCGAGCCCGAACCAGCCCGGCAGGTTGAGCCGGACCTGCGTCCACGCGAAGACCCAGGGGATCGCGCGCAGCGACGCGAGCGAGGCCCTCACCGGCGCGGTCGACGCCGGATCCTCGAGGCCGCCCGCCTCCGGGCCCCGTGCCGCGGGTCGCGACCCGAGCCGGAGGCCGGAGATCGTCGCGATCGGGGTCGCCTCGGCGAAGACGCGCTCGAACGCGGGCTCGTCCCAGACGAGCGCGCGGTAGGCACGACGGGCCTCGGCGGCAAGCTCCTCCATGACGGCCCGCCCATCCGCCGTGGCACCCGACGGGACGCCGTCGTCCGCGATGTTCGCCGCCGCGAGGAGCGTCGCGGAGGTGACCTGCTCCAGGCCCCGACGCGCGATCACCGGGTTCGCGTAACGGGCGGCGATCACCTCGCCCTGCTCGGTCAGCTTCAGGCGGCCGTCGACCGCGCCCTCCGGGGCCGCCAGCACCGCGCGATGCGTCGGGCCGCCGCCCCTCCCGATCGCCCCGCCGCGGCCGTGGAAGAGGGTCAGCTCCACGCCGCCGGCCCGGGCGGCGGCGACGAGGTCCTCCTGGGCCCGGTAGAGCAGCCAGTTCGCCGCGAGGTAGCCGGACTCCTTGTTCGAGTCCGAATAGCCGAGCATCACCTCCTGCCGATCGCCGCGCTCCCGGAGGTGCGCGCGGTATACCGGATCGCCGATGAGCCGCGCGAGGATCGACCCGGCGGTCTCGAGCGCGTCCGCTGATTCGAAGAGCGGGACCACGTCGAGCGCCGGCGTGCCCGGCGGGAACCCGCTCGTCAGGCTCGCCGGGATGGCCGTGTCGGCCGCGCGGGCGGCGAGCCAGCGGACCGTCGCGACATCCTCCGGGCCGGTCGTGAAGCTGATCACGTACCGGTGGCAGGCCGCCTCTCCGGCGCGACGCTGCAGTGCCGCCATCGCCCGGAACGTGGCGACCACCTCTGCCACCGTCACGCCGGGCGCGACCTCCCGCGCGAGGTCGGGGGGCATCGCCTCCAGCGCCGCGCGTGCCGCCCGATGGGCCGCCGCGTGCTGCCGGACCTCGAGCGACGCGAGGTGGAACCCGAACGTCTCGACCTGCCAGCGGAAGTCCTGGAGGGCGCCGAACGCCAGCCGTTCGAGGCCGTCCGCGACGAGCGCCTCGCGCAGCTCCGCGAGCTCGCCGAGCAGCTCTTCGGGGCTCGTGTACCGCCCGCCCTGCGGCCCGGGCTGCTCGGCGAGGTACGCCCGCGTTCGCTTCAGGCGTTCGGCGATCGCCCCGAGCCGCCGTCGGTACGGCTCGTGCGGGAAGCGGGCCGCCATCTCGCGCATCGACTCGGGCAGGTCGTCCTCGTCGCGCGCCAGCCGACGCGCCAGCGCCGGCGCCACCGGCGTGCCCGGCCGCGGCCGCGCCGCGAGGGTCGTCATGAGCCGGGACGCGACGGCCTCGTACCCATGGAAAAGGTGATCCGCCTGGATCCGGAACGCCGCGGACGTCGTCTCGGCGGTCACGTACGGGTGGCCGTCCCGATCACCGCCGATCCAGGAGCCCCAGGCGAGGAAGGCCGGGCTCGCGGGCGGGCGCGTCCCGGTCCGTCCCTGGTCGGCGGCCGGTCCGGTCGACGGCGCGGCGCCCGTGCCCGGGTTGCCTCCGACTCTACCCGCGAGGTCGAGCGCGCCATCGGCGGCCCGGTACAGCTCCGGCGTCGCCGTGAAGAGCGTCGCGTCGAAGAAGACCATCGCCGAGCGGACCTCGTCCAGCGCGGTCGGGCGCGCCTGTCGAAGATCGGCCGTGCGCCACAGGAGCGTGATCTCCTCCCGCAGCCGCCGGCGTATCGCGGTGTCGTCGGCCGGCGTCAGGCGCGGATCGTCCAGGCGGTCCAGCAGGTCATACGCACGACGGAGCGAAACGAGCACGGTTCGCCGCCGCGCTTCGGTCGGGTGTGCCGTCAGGACGGGCGAGATGCGAAGCCCGGCCATCCGACCGGCGATCTCGTCCCGCGACTGGCCGCTTCGACGAAGGAGGATCACCGCCTCGTCGAGCGAATCGTCCATGGGTGTCCGCCCGGCGACCCGCGCGCGCCGCCGAAGGTCGCGGACGCGTTCCTTCTCCTCGGCCAGGTTGACCAGCTGGAAGTACGTCGAGAACGCGCGGGCCAGGGTGGCGATCTCCGGGCCGCTCACCGACGCCAGCTCCGCGTCGAGGGCAGCCCGGAGGGCCGGGTCCGGGTCGCGACGCAGCGCGATCGTCCGTCCGCGGACCCGTTCGACGAGGTCGAGGGCGGCCTCGCCCTCCTGCTCCGCGACGACCTGGCCGAGCAGCGCCCCGAGCAGACGGACCTCGCGTGCGAGCGGGTCGCGTGCACCTGCGCTCCCGACCGAGCGCGGCTCCGCCCGCACCGCGACGTTGGGGCGTGCCCCGCGCGACGGCGCCCGGCCTCTCGGGGACTTCACCGGAGCGCCGCGTAGACGGCCTGGATCACCCCGTCGATCCGGGCGGACGGGAAGCCCCACGCGCCGGTCAGGTAGACAACCACGAGGTCGTGGTGCGGGTCGATCCAGAGACGGGTCCCGGTCGCTCCGCCATGCCCGAACGCCGCGGGCGATGCGGGCTCGGTGCGGGGATCCGGCTTCCCCCAGCCGAGGGCGTAGTGATTCGCCCGAACGGGGTCCTCGGCCGCGCCCAGCCCACCGACCGTCTGCTCGCGCGTCATCAGGGCGACGTACGCGGGCGGAAGGATGCGGCCGCCATCGAGCTCGCCGCCGCGCAGCATGGCGCGGCCGAAGCGGACCAGGTCGCCCGTGCTGCTCCACAGGCCCGCGCCGGGAAGCGCCATCGACGCGAGGTGGCGCAGCTCCGCCAGCTCCTGGTCGCGCGGGACCTCGCGCTCGAGCG
>JADGQH010000231.1 GCA_017881985.1 Chloroflexota bacterium
CGGCGCCGCCGTGGCGCTCATGCCGCAGGTCCTGGACGGCCGGCGCGACGACGAGGATCAGATCTCGAGGTCCTCGACGGCCGGCTGTCGGGCGGAGGTGGCCACGCTGTCGTAGAGCTGCGGCGGGATTCGCGCGCGGAGCTCGTCGAGCGAATCGACGACCTCGAGCGTGGACTCGCCGGGCGTGGTCCCGTAGCTGATGGCCCCGATGCCGAGGTAGCCTCGCCACCCGGCCGGCTTGCCCTCGGCGTTGACGATCGAGTAGTCGGGGCTCCGTTCGACGTGGACCACGAACTTGCCGGTCCGGCCTCGATAGACGCGGAAGGTCTCCACGCGGCTGTAGCTCGTGTTGACCCACTCCCCGAGGAAGATCCCCGTGAACCGGACCTTCCGGCCGCGGCCAGGCCCGACACGGACGACGACCTCGTCAAAGCCCTCCCGTCGACCCTCCTCCACGTCGACGTAGCGACGAAGCGCGGCGGAGATCGCCGCTGAGAGGTTGCCGCCGGCAAGCTCTTGCGCCCGCCCGTACAGGGGGAGGTCTCCATCGGAGACATAGATCGTCTTGTTTGGCACCGGAACATCGTAACTCCTCAATGGCGTTCCATCCATACGTAGGAGTATACGTATATCCCTCCAGTCCGCAAGAGGGGGTCCGGCAGCAGCACTCGTGGACCGACGTGGTGGCGATCGGGCCGACGAGCTCGGGCGACCCGGCGCGCAGCCAGGGCACGTCGAGCGCTGCCCCGCGTTCAGCCGACCGTCAGCTCGGCTTGGGACTGGGGCTCGAGCTCGGGCGCGCGACGGGAGCGTCGTTGGCCTTCGCGGGATCGAACAGGACCGTCGACAGGACTGCGTCGAACAGCGGTCGGTTCAGGTGCGGGTCGATGTTGCCCGTGATTACGTAGACCCGGCCGCCGGCGAAGGTGAACACCTCGTTCACGGCGCAGCCATTTCCACCCTGCAGCCAGGCCGGCATGCCGTCGACGACCGTGCGCTCCATCTCGGCGGGGGCCGGGTAGCAGTACGCGTAGTCCGGGTCCAGGGCCGCGTTCGCGGCCTGGCGACGGGCCAGCCAGGCGGCGCCCGTCAGCCCGTTCGGGAGTGGCTGGGAGGCGACGGCGATGCTGAAGCCGCTCGGGGAGGCGAGCGTGTCGACCATCGGGTTGGGTGGGTCCGCGATGACGGCCCCGACCGGCCACGGAGCGGTCGCCGGGTCCACCGTCCACTCGGCCGGGTACCGAAGCGTTATCCCGTGGCGCGGCGACGTGAACGACTTCCAGCCCGACGTGTCGACGGCTCGTGCCGACAGGGACGCGGACGGCGACGCCGATGCTGAAGCCGACGTCGACGCGACCGACGGCGCAGGCGAAGCCAACGGCGGTCCGGCGACGCCGTTGGACGGCGCCGTGTCGAGGACGACGACGCCAGCAACGGCGATCAGGGCGACCGCCGCGATCGCCGCCAGCACGCGAACGTAGCCATTCATGAGAGGGGACGTCCACGGAGCGCGCGAGGCGACCCGTCGCTGGGGAGTCGATGGGAATTCAACGAGAACGCTGTCGAGGACCCCGTCCGGGGCGGCGGTCGGTCCTGTCTCGAGCCAGTTCCCGAGGAGCCCTTCGAAGTCCGGGTTGCGATTCATGCGGTCCGCTCCTTGGACGTCATCGGGCGAGCGTCGGCCTCGATCGCGGCCCGCAGCTGGCGGATCGCGTAGTGGAGACGGGATCGTGCGGTCCCGACAGGGATCCCCAGGTTCGCCGCGATCTCCGTCAGCGGATAACCGAGGTAGTGGTGGAGCACGACGATCGCCCGCTGCTCCGTAGACAGCCGGCGAAAGCCGCGCTCCAGCTCATCCCGCACGGCGACGGAGACCGCGGTGTCGGGATCGAGCCGCGCTTCGATCGAGATCAGGCGGACGTGGGCGGTCCAGCGACGGTCGCGCCGCGCCTCCGCGTAGCAGGCGTGAACGACGAGCCGACGGAGCCAGGCATCGAAGTGCTCCGGCTCCTTGAGCGTCGGCAGGTCGCGCCACGCACCGAGGAGGGCTTGCTGCGCGGCATCCTCGGCCCGTTGTGGATCACGCAGGATTCGATACGCAAGGGCGTAGCAGCGGTCGGCATTGGCGGTGGCGAGCCTGGTGAACGCGTCCTGGTCGCCCCGGCTCGCCCGCTCAACGAGATCCGTCTGCTGCATCTCGACCCCCCGGTCGGGCCGGCCGGTCTGGCCGCTTACCGAGTATGGAGCCGGCTGGCCACCGAACGTTCAAACGCATTTCGATGCCGCGGAGGGTTACGTTTCGCGACACACTCCGGATGCGACCGGCGATCCCGACAGCGGCTGTGCCGCGCTACAGCTCCGCGAGCGAGCTCTCGTGGGCGGCGTTCTCGTGCGCTCGCTGATCGGCCCGGATCGGCACGGTTCCGAGGGCGGCGAGCACGAAGGTCACGGCCATCAGGACGAACACGATCGGCAGGCCAGCGGCATTGCCGGCAACGCCGATGATCGCGCCGTAGATCGCGACCCACAGCGACCCGACCCCGAAGGCAAGGGTGAAGTACAGCGCGAAGGTCGCGTCCCGGATCGAGGGCCGAGCGATGTCGGCGAGAAGCGCCTGGAGCTGGGGGCTCTCGGCGAAGCTGAAGAGGCCCATGAGCAGGATCCCGGCCCAGAGTCCGACGACGCTCGACCCCGAGATGAGGAAGACGACGAAACCGATCGCCCCGCCGAGGTAGACGCCGATGATGAGCGGCTTGCGGCCGATCCGGTCGGACAGCCAGCCCGCGATGAGCGGCATCGGCACCGAGAACACGATCAGCGCGCCGTACATCAGCCCCGACAGCGACTCGCCGAGGCCGATCACCTTCGTGAGGTAGATGAGGACGAAGAGATTGACGACGCCCAATCCGCGTCCCCCGCCGCCGAGGATCGACGTGAGATACAACCAGCGCAGGTCACGGTCGCGGGCGATCGCCCGGTAGGCGTCGCGCACGCTCCCGCCGGCAACGGCAGCCGCCCGGTCAGTGCCGCGCTCGCGGACCAGGAGGAGGATCGCGACGGCGATCGCGAGCGCCGGGATCCCGAAGACGATCGCTGCACCGCGCCAGCCGAACATGGCGATCACTGGCGCCCCGATCAACGCCACGACGACCGTCCCGACGTTTCCGCCCGAGATGTGGGCGCTGATCGCGAAGCCCCGACGCTCGGGCGGGAACTGTTCGGCAAGGAGGCCGTTGCCGACCGGATGCTGCGGGGAGCCGCCGATCCGCGACAGGACGTTGGTGATCGCGAAGATCGGAAAGCCAGGGGAGAACGCCTGGGCGACGAACCCGCCGCCGAACAGCAACCCACCGGCTCCGAGCATCTTCCGCCGGGAGACGAGCCGGGTCAGCGAGGCGAAGCTGAGCTGGACGACGCCGGCGGCGAAGGCTCCGCCGGCAGCCAGGAAGGCGATCGTGTCCACGCCGACATGGAAATCGTCGGTGATCTTGAGGTAGATCAGCGGCAGGATCACGGCCTGGGCGTGGTTGACGGCATGGGCGATCGAGAGCAGCCAGAGGGACCAGGCCGGCCGCACATCGGCAATGCTCGCTCCCGTCGTCGAGCCCGACTCGGTGGCCACCGGTGTGGGCGACTCGGCTCGACTCATGGCCACAGATGATGGCGCACCTCGACCGCTACCGTTCGGAGCAGTGGACAGCCCTGGACAGGAGTGGCCGCACCACGTCGCCCCTGCTCACTGCGGCGACTGCTTCGCCCTCTGACGTGCCTGAGTGTCGGCGCACACGCGCAGCACCAGGGGGCCTCCGGCATGCCGGAGGCCCCCTGCCATGTCCCGAGCGCTGGGTCGCCGACCTACGTCGCCGAAGCAGCCCTCGGAGCGGCGGCCTGCCATCTCGACGTCTCACCGGCAGACTCGGCTGCCATGGGAGATGAGCTGAAGCCCTTCGCGATCAGCCACACCGCCATAACCATCTCCTGCACGGCGAGCGGGGCCATCAGGACGCCGAGCGAGAGCCCGAACATGCTCCCGAGCGGCGACCCGATGTAGAGCGCGGCCCCCACGAGCCCCCAGGTGGACAGCCATCGCGGCACAAGCCGCGACTGGTAGAGCAGCCAATAGAACATGAGCGCGCCGAGAGCGAACGGGATGGCGAGCAGCTGGCCCCAGATCACGGTCTCGACGGTGCGCACGAAGCCGGCGAGCGGTACCACATCCGGCTCCGCGCTGAGCGCGATCAGAAGGAGCCAACAGAGCGCGCCGACGACGTAGAGGACCGTCTCGAGCGCGCCACGGAAGACGACGTACCCGACGGCCAGCGCCTCGTTGGACCGCTTCCCGACCGGCCAGAACACGACCGGGACCATCGCGAGCGCGAAGCCCGCCAGCAGGACGAGCAGAGCGCCGATGGCCAGCTGGTTCGGCTGCGCGGCGACCTGGGCCAGGAAGGCGGGGCCTGCCAGGACAGAGCCGGTGACGAGCGCGCTGAGGACGAGAGCAACCGTCCCGATGATGTACAGCACGCCGATCCAGACGGCGGCCTTCCGGTCCGCGCTCATGCCGGGCTTCCCCGGAGCTGCGGCGGTCGTTCGGTTCGTGTTCATGCTCTCTGTCCAGTTGTGGCAGGCCCAACAGGCCTTGTCCGCGTGGCTGACGTCGAGCTGCTCACGAGACTTCGGGTCGGGGCGACAGGATGACGACCGCTGTCTCCCTGGACCGACGCGCGGCGAAGGCGTCGAGATCCTTGTCGTAGGTGGCCTGCATGGCCCAGAGGCGCGGCCGCTCGTCCTTGTTCGCTGCGCGTGCGTGGACGGCGCGCGAGCCACCGGGCAGATCGACGGTGACGTCAGGCTGCGCCTGGAGGTTGAGCCACCAGGCGGGCTCCGGGTCGGCCCAGCCGTTCATGGCCATGGTGACCAGGTCGGGACCGTCCTCGAAGTAGCCGAGGATGGCCACTCGCTCCTTGCCGCTGCGGCGCCCGACGGTCCGCAGGCGCAGCATGCCCCAGCGGTCGGCCGTCGCGCTCCGGAGGCCGAACCGGCCACCCGTGACTGCATAGGCGGCACGCTGCACCACCCAGAACAAGCGGATGAACCAGCGCGGCGGCAGAGACGTTGACTGCATCGAAGTTCCGGACACGGTGTGCTCCTGATCTGTGCGAGGGTGGTCGTGGTGTCCGGCGGAGGCCGGGGCCGGCGGTCGATTGGTCATTCCGGTTCGTCCGAGTACTGGAAGGCCTCGTCGA
>JADGQH010000232.1 GCA_017881985.1 Chloroflexota bacterium
GTGTAGGCGATCGCCGCTGCGCCGTGCTCGCGGGCCGCGTCGATCACGCGCCCCGGTGGCAGGTATCGCGTCGGGACCGACGTCCCGAGCCTCGGGGCCTGCGCGATCTCCCAGTTCTGGCAGAACGTGCAGTGGAACGGGCAGCCCGGCGTCGCGATCGAGTAGGCAAGCGTGCCCGGCGCTACGTGGAAGAGCGGCTTCTTCTCGATGGGGTCCACGCCGATCGCGGCCGCCGCCCCGTAGACCGTCAGCATCAGCACGCCATCGCGGTTCTCCCGGACGCCGCAGATCCCGGCCCTGCCGGGTCGCACAAGGCAGCGGTGCGCGCAGACGCCGCAGCGGACGCTCCCGTCCGGCTCCGACGAGGCCAGCCGGGTCGGGATCGCGGCGGGCACGACCGAACGGACCGGTGGCTGGGGGATCGACACCAACATCTCCTGGGTACGACCGAGTCTCCGCGGGGCGGCGGGCGGCGGCGAGTGCCGCCCGGCACGGATACGGGGAGACCTTGTGCTCTGGCCGGTGGGGCCGGGGCGCGACTAGGGTCGCGCGGCGAGGAGGTGCCGCATGTCCATGCTTGGAGATCGCGTCGCGGACGGGACGACGCCGCCGGGATCCGACCCGCCGGTCGGCCAGCCGGCGCCCGTATCGCTCGACCCGGAGACAACCGCGGCGCTGCTGCGGATCGCGCGCGAGGCCGTCACGGCCGCGGCAACGCACGGATCACCGGCCCGGCATCCTTCGCGCTCGGCGACCGGCGCCCTCGACGAGCCCGGTGCGGCCTTCGTCACGATCACGGAGCGTGGGTCGCTGCGCGGCTGCATGGGGTCCCTCGTCGCGGAGCAGCCGCTCGGGGATGCCGTCGCCTCGGCGGCAGTCTCGGCTGCGGTCCGCGATCCCCGGTTCCTCCCCATCACCGAATCCGAGCTGTCGGCGGTCCACATCGACGTCTCGGTCCTGGGACCCGCGATCGCGCTCCGCGACCCGGCGGCGTTCCGGCCGGGCATCGACGGGATCATCGTGGCCCGCGACGGACGGCGCGCCCTGCTCCTCCCGGAGGTCGCGACCGACCAGGGCTGGGACGCCCGCGAGATGCTCGACGCGGTCTGCGAGAAGGCGGGTCTCGAAGGGCACGCGTGGCACGACCAGCGAACGCGCCTCTTCGTGTTCCGGACGATCCGGGTCTCCGAGGACGAGGCGCCCGGCGAGCCCGAGGTGCCTGCCGGCGCCTGACGGGTCCGGGGCGCCCGTCGAAGCACGACCGCTGACCGTGCCGCTCCTGGCTCGGTCGAGGCATGTCCCTCGTCGCGAACCGGTGCCCGCCGGGGTCTGACCGCCTGCGGTATACTCCGGCGGCCCTGAGCAACGGGCACCCTCGGTCGGGGCGTGGCGCAGCTTGGTAGCGCGCATCGTTCGGGACGATGAGGTCGGAGGTTCAAATCCTCTCGCCCCGACCATTCGAGTAGTTTGTGCCTACCCACTCCCCCATTGACCTGGCTCCACTTCCGACGGCTTGCTCCCCAGCATCATGATGCTATGATGCTGGCATGGCGAAAGTGCGGACAACACTGACGGTTGATGCGGACCTGCTGCGCGCCGTCAAGGTGCGCGCGGCGCGCACGGGAAAGGGCGACAGCGAGGTCATCGAGGAGGCCCTACGGCGCGACCTCGGCCTGGAGCTGCTCGATCGCATCTGGGCAGCGAACAGGCTCGCCGAAGATGAGGCGCTCGCCCTGGGCGTCGAGGCGCAGCATTCGACTCGTCCGCCGCGGCCGTAGCCCGTTGCGCGCCATTCTCGATGTCAACGTCCTGATCTCGGCTCTGATCTCCCCGTCCGGCAGCCCGGCTCGGCTCCTGCTCGCCTGGCAGGAGGGTCGGTTCGAACTGATCGTGTCGCCGGCGCTTCTCGCTGAGCTTCGACGGGCACTCGCGTACCCGAAGCTCGAGCGCCTCGTCCCGCCTGCGGATGCCGACGCCTTCGTGGCCTGGCTGTCTCGATCCGCTCTCCTCGCGCGCGACGCGACCGACCCTCCGCCGATTCACGCCGCCGACCCCAACGACGACTACCTGCTCGCGCTGGCAGCCGAGCAACGAGCGGAACTCGTCAGCGGGGATGGGCATCTGCTCGCGCTGGTCGGCGACTATCCCATTGCTGGGCCGGCGGACTTCCTCGCGACCATCCTCGGCGCAAAGGACTGATCGCGAAAGCGAGCTGGAGGTCCTGAGACCGGACCGCAGTTTCAGCTATCGGCGAGCCTTTCGGGCCCCCGACTACGCCACCTCGACCAGAAGGCCGGCAGCCGGCGCGAGAACGGATGGCTGCTCATGGCCAATCCGGGCTTCTTGCAGATCGTTCGCGCCAGGTGGGCGTCGAGGGGGAGCAGGAAGTGGGTGTCGTTCGCGGCATCGAGCGGAACGAGCGAGGACCTGGCCTATCTGCGCGGCTTGGTCGAAGCGGGACGGCTGCACCCGGTCATCGGCCGGAGCTGCCCGCTCGGGGAGATGGTCGAGGCTCACAGGTACGCCGAGACCGGCCAGAAACTGGGGAACGTCGTTGTCGTCGTCGCATCGTCGCGGCCCCGATCGCAGCCTCCCCGCGGGCCAACGTAGTCATGGATACCAGAGCGCGGCCTCCTCGAGGCTCGAGGCGAGCGACGAGGAGGCTTGTCTCAGCGCTGGACGGAATCGCGGACGGGGCGGCGGCCGAGTGTCGCCGCCCCGGCGCACTACGTGGTGACGGCGGCCTGACCCAGGGCCGCGATGAACGCGCGATCGGTCGGGTCAGAAGACTTCACCCCCGTCACGACCGGATGGCTGAACCCCTTGGCGAGGAGCCAGATCGGGAGGATCAGCTCGAAGAGGCCGCCTGGGAGCATGGCGAGCATCCCTGTGCCCTGTTGCACGTCGGTCACACCGAACATGGCTAGGACGGCTCCCGCGAGCAACACCGGATAGCCGATGAGCCCAAGGACTGCAAGCGGGCGCGGGACCAGCTTCGATCGATACAGCAAGCAGGCGACGAAGATCCCGGACGCGCCCGTGAAGAGATAGAGCAGCACGATGGTCACGTCGTGTTGTGCCTTGAAGAGCGAGCCCAGCGACTGGGAAGCGGACGCATCGACCGTGCCGTCGCGCGCTCCGTTGCCGAGCGCGAGCACGATGAGCGGAGCCACCATGTAGAGGAGCACCACTCCGAGTTCGGCGACTCGCAGACCGACGTATCCAAGGGCCAGCGACTCACTGGTGTGTCTCAGGAACGGATACATGAGGATTGCGATACCCACGACCGCGAGGCCGTCGACGAATGCGAGGAGCGCGCCGGCGGCCAGCGCGGTGGCGTCTCCTGAAGCACCGATCAAGTGGTCCGGGCGATCCAGAACCCCCTTGATGAGCGTATCGCCCGCGCTGAACGAAACGGTGGCAATCAGGAACAGCAGACCGACGATGGCTGCGGTCCTTCTGGACGACGTCATAGCCCTGGATCTCCTGCTACTATACGATGTAAAGCCAAGGGCGTGACTGTACGGTGTAAAGTCCGCAGTGTCAACCCCCGTTCTCACGGCCCGCTGGGGCGGATAGGAGGCCCATGACGACGCAAGCCACCAACCGAGCGCCGCGCCGCGTCCCCCTGAGTCGGGAGCGGGTGCTTGAAGCCGCGATCAAGCTCGCCGATCAGGGTGGGCTCGGGTCACTCAGCATGCGGAAGCTCGGCCAAGAGTTCGGGGTCGAGGCGATGGCGCTCTACTACCACTTCGCCAACAAGGACGAGGTTATCGATGGCATCGTCGATATCGTCTTCAGCGAAATCGAGCTGCCTACCGACGGTGTCGATTGGAAGACCGCCATGCGCCAGCGGGCCATCTCGATGCGCGACGTCCTCTTGCGCCATCGCTGGGCGATCGACCTGATGGAGTCGCGGAGGGGCGCCGGTCCGGCCAACCTCCGGCACCACGACGCGGTGATCGGCAATCTACGAGCGGCAGGGTTCGATAGCACGATGGTCGCCCGCGCGTACTTGCTCCTGGATGCCTACATCTATGGCTTCGCCCTGACGAAGATCAACCTCCCGTTCGACGCCTCGGAGGAGGTCGCCGAGGTGGCGCAGGGCATGCTCCAGCGGTTCCCCGTCAACGAGTACCCCAACCTCGTCGCATACATCGCCGAACACCTCAAGCCCGGCTACGACTATGGGGACGACTTCGAGTACGGCCTCGACCTGATCCTCGACGGCCTGGAAAAGGCCCGCGCCACGGCCTGATGCTGGCCGAATCTCGGTGCGGCATCGGACGAGGCGGACGTCGGGACGTTCGTGACGGGGATCAGCAACGAACGTGACGGTGTGTCGGCCCTAATCCTCTCGCCCCGACCATTCGAGTAGGTTGCCGGCCAAGGCGCCTTTTCCAAGCACGATTCCGCCTCGCCCGGCTTCCTCCAGAGCTTGCCCCGGACCTGCCCGTTCGAGGGTGATCTTGAACCGACGAACCTGAATGTCCTCAATCGGCCACACCTGTTCGCCCGGCTCCGAGCCTGCCTAGCCTGGCTCGGCGTGAACCCGGTCGCGGAGCGCGATGTCGAGCTGGTTCTGGATCTCGGCGAGACGGCCCCGTCCCGGCGTAGCTGGCGGCACCCGTTCGATCAGGTCCCGCAGCGTCGGAGTCGCCTGCTGGGTCGCCCATCTGATCTCCTCGTCGGCCGCGCCCTGACCGCCTCCGGCGAGTTCGCGGGCGAGCGCAGTGTAGGACGCGGGTCCGAGGATGTGCCCGAGCGTGCCGATGGTCGCCTCACCATGGATGTTCGCCGCCGCCGCCGACAAGCTGGCCGACCGTGCCACGGCCAGGCCGACGGGGTCGCCGATCTCGCGCCCGGCCCTGTGCGCCGCCACCGCGATGCGCGAGAGCACTCGGGAGCGCCCCGTCGCCCCATTGGAGAAGGCGCGGGCGATCTGGATCGCCTCCCGGGGTCGAGTGTCGCTAGGGGCGAGGGCCTCGTAGAGCGGGAGCCCCCTTTCTGCGGAGGCCGCCGCCCAGCGAGCAACCTCCCGTCTCTCGTCGTCGCTGATCGCCATGCCGCAAATCCTATACATCCCGAGGTTAGGAGCAAGGGAGGCCACTTAGCACATGGGCGAGTTCGTCCACAAGCCTTGAGTGATGACGCAGGCTTGACTTCCCGCGGGATCGCGAGGCAGCCCGCACAGAAGAATTAAGACGTCGCGTCGCCGGGTCAGTCGATCAGCTCGTA
>JADGQH010000233.1 GCA_017881985.1 Chloroflexota bacterium
GATGCCGTCGCCGCCGGCATGGCCGACAAGGTCGGGACGGTGGAGACGGTCATGGCCGAGGCCTCCGGCCGGGCGGCCGCGTTCCGGGCTGAGTTGACCCGACGAACGAGGCTGAACGCGCAGGCCCGCGCATCGCTCACCCCGCGTGGAAGATCCGATGGCATCGCGCCGCGGCGAGGGCCGGACTACGGAATCGTCTCGTGACCCGCATTCCGACTCTCGGCGAAGCGCGCTGCCTCCCATCGGGGCGCTCGGACCGCCTGACTTTCCGGCAGCGGTCGCGGACCCGAGCGCTCCGGCCCTCACCCGCCGCTGGCCGAGGAAGGCTCCAGTGGACTCTCCCCTCGTTCCCGATGATCTGGCGCTGAGCCCGCGGCGCCTCGCGAGCACCTGTTCTCGATACCCTGCCTCGGCGGGCAAGCCTCGGAGGCGTCCCCCGACTAACAGCCAAGGTTCGCAGCAGGAAGACGATGGTCAGTTGCGGCCACCACACGCGCTCCTCAGGATGGCGACGGGCTCGCGCCTGAAGGGCTTGGGCCACCGGGCAGAAGGTGCATCGTTGAGAGGTAGGCTTCGAGGAGCCGCGAGACGCCCCCCGGGATGAAGTCTTCGGGCTGCCAGATCGCGACGACGTAGATACGGTCGTTGACGAGGAAGAACGCCTGGGTGTCTTGGGTGAACCGCACGAGCGAGCCAGCATGGCCATCCATGGTCGCCGCGACGGTGCGGCCCGGCATCGTTGTGCAATCCGAGGGCGCGGGGGATTCGGCAAGCGGGCAGTAGGCCTGGATCCAGGCATCGAGCGTGGTGCCGGACTTGACGGCGACCGACCAGGCTGCCGCGGCGATGGAGTCTCCCGGCGCGACGAAGGTCTCCAGGGCCGTGCTGTACATGTTCACCGCCGCGTCCGCCGGATAGGTCCAGTCGCGAGTTGCCCTGGTGTGCACGGACCAATCCGCAGGGTAGCCGATGCTAAAGCCATAACGCGCCGACGTGTAGGTCGTCCACGTCGGCGTGTTGATCGAATAGGGAGTCGGCGTGGGTCGGGTGCTCGGCGACGGTGCGGGGGCAGACGGCGACACCGCGGGTGACGGGGTCGAGGCGCCATCGACCCCCGGCGAGGGTCGGAGAAGGCTGAATGCCGCGACTCCGACGACCACGATGATCGCGATCGCAGCGACAAGGCGCATGGGTTTGGGCATGGGGGCGGTCCTCCACGGGATCCGGAGATCCCGTTCCTGTGGCGTGGTTCGGACCGCGAGCAGGACGGCATCGATGGCGGCGGCCGGGGTCCTGTCGGACCCGTCCTCGAGAAACGCTCGAGTCGCGCGTTCGAAGACTTGATCGTCGTTCATGCCAGCCGTCCCTCGCGGAGATTCTCTCGCGCCCGGGATGCCTCGAAGGCGGCCCGAAGCGCGCGCGTTGCGTAGTGCAGTCGAGACCGTGCCGTGCCGCCCGGGATGCCGAGCACTTCGGCGACCGCCACCAGGGGCAAGCCCGCGTGGTGATGGAGGACGAAGACGGCCCGTTGGTCGAGCGGAAGCCGGCGGAAGGCCTGCTCCAGCTCATCGCGGTCGGCGATCGATTGGTAGTCGTCCGCCTCGCTCGCCCGATCGATCGGGAGAACGCGCACGGTCAACGCCCAGCGCCGGTTACGCGGAGCGTCCGCGTAACAGGAGTTGACAAGGATCCGGTAGGCCCACGCCTCGAAATGGTCGGGCTCACGGAGATGCGGCAGCTTCCGCCAGATGGTGACGAGAGCGTCCTGCAGAACGTCCTCGGCCAGACCGGGATCGCGCAGGATCCGTCGAGCGATCCCGAACAGCGTGTCGCTGACCTGATGCACCAGATCCGCGAATGCCGCCTGATCGCCCGAGCGCGCCCGCTCGACGAGATCTCGGTCCATGGGTCTCCGGCGATTGGCCGTGGTCCAGATGACCGCGGTCTATCGAGCATGAGGGTAGGGCGCACCCGAAACGTTCAGAACCCAAGACTCTCCGCACGCCCCTGCCCGGGGGCCAGGAGCCTCAGCTCCATCGCCGCCGCTCAGCCTCGACCATCGCACTCAGGGCTCCGCTCCCGTGACGGCGGGATGGGACGCGAACCGGGCGACCGGGGGCCGTTCCTGCGTAGGCTCCGATCGTGGGCACCGACGACGAGCGGGAGCGCGCATGGGGGACCGTCCACGACGCCATAGCGCAGATGCCGGGCTGGGCGGTCGGCCCCTGTACGTACCACGCTGAGGTCGCGTCCTGGCACGTCACCGCGATCGACCTCCGCCCGCGCGGGCGCTATGCGAAGCGGGAGGCGATCACCGGGATCGGAGCGACGGAGATCGCGGCGCTAGACGCCCTGGCGGCACTCCTCGAGGCCCGCCAGTTAAGCGGGCGATGAGCTACGGCCGCTGGACGTGTACCCCGAGGGTGGCCCAGAAGTCGGCCTCGGACACCGCGGGGATGCCGTATTGGACGGCTTTGCGCTCATTCACGGACGCCCCAGTTTGGTCGCAGTCCACGAGGAGTTGGACATGCTTCGTGACCCGCGGATGGACCGACAACCCAGCGCGACGGGCAAGTGCCTCGCAGGACGGACGGTCCAACTGCATTCCGCCGAGGGAATAGCAGCTGTCTCCCGTGAAGGCGATCAGGTGGGCCGGCCACGGGTGGTCCAGGCGGACGTGTACGTCATCCTCGGTCCCCTCGATCACGTCGAGCATCGTTTCCATCGGGGACCCGAGGTTCAGCACGACCCCGAATGAGCCGACGCTGTGGCGTCGGCACAGGCGTCGCTCCCGAGTCGATGACGATCCGCGGCAGCGTCGCCGAGTGGGAGGCCTGGACCGGGCTGCCGATGCCGGAGACCGGGTCGTACGTGGTACCGGGCGGGCTCGTGCCGGTCGAGATCGACCGCGAGCGCGACGTGGGTTTGTACGTCGAGCCCAACTACTGGATGGTGCACCGGGCACGCTGACCCACCCCGGAGAACGCGGGCCTCCCGCCAGGCGTTCATCGTGGGAGCCGAGGCAAGCGCGGGAGCCGCCCGATGGGCGCTCGCGACACCGTCGGGGACCGTTCGCCGCTCGCCCAGGACGGGCTGCCGGCCACGTCCGCAAGAATGCCCCGAGTCAGCCGCCGACTTGGACCCCGATGAGCGCGCCGACCGCGTACGTAACGGCGGCCGCGGAGCCGCCGAGCAGAACCTGGCGTACGCTCGCGTACAGCGGCGGGCGATGGGTCAGGCGGCTGATGCCGTACCCGAGGAGCGCGAGCGCGCCGAGACTCACGCCGAGGCTCGTAGCGAACGCCGTCGTGCCCCCCAGGAGCAGGTACGGAATGAGCGGCACGAGCGCACCGATGACGAATGCGACGAACGAACTGGCGGCAGCGGCCGCCGGTGATCCGATGGAGCGGGCGTCGAGACCCACCTCCTCGAAGATGAGCAATGTCGCCGCGTGCTCCGGGTCGGCAAAGACCCGCTCCACGAACCGTGACGCCTCATCCGCGGTGAACCCGCGGCCCTGGTAGACGCGGCTGAGGATCGCCCGCTCCTGCTCCGGGGTGTCGCGGATCTGCGTCCGCTCGAACGCGAGCTGGTGATCCAGGAGCTCGCGCTGGGAACGCACGGAGATGTACTCGCCGACGGCCATCGAGAAGGCACCCGCAAGGAGACCCGCCACTCCAGCCAGGACGATCACGCCGGGCCCGGGATTCGCCCCGGCCACGCCCATGACCAGGGCAAGGTTGCTGACGAGCCCGTCGTTCGCGCCGAACACGGCCGGGCGAAGCACCGCATTCGCCTTCGTGTCGTGCGGCGACACCTCCTTCTCCGGAAGTGGGGTCAGTAGGGGGATCCGTTCCCAGAAGCGCAGTGATCTCACGCGGAGCACTCCAGCGACGCTAGTGGGCGGAGTCTATCGCAGGCCAAGCGCCGCCTCCCGGCCACTTCGTCCCACTGGCGCGTCTGGAGACGCCGCCTGGCCTCGCTCCGACGCCCCGGCACCGCACCGGGCGCTCCGCTCGGCTCCAGGTCGTTCCGGGTGATCGGACGCGACAGTTGCCGGGGAGCGGCATGGGATGCGCACCGGGGGACCGGGGATCGCTTGACGTCGACATACGCCTCTGCTGCTACATCTGCGCCCGTCAAGCGTCTTGTCTGTAACGCGGTAGGCGATAACACGCGGTCCATACCCCGGCCGCCGGGACCGCGCTGAGCCACTGGCGAGACCGACCCGCGGGGATGCGTCCCAAGGAGGATGGCTATGCGCCGGTTCGTGGCGCTTCTCTCCGCTGGCGTGCTCGTCGCCTCGCTCGCCGCTTCGAGCGTCTCGGCGGCATCCGCAGGCCCGAAGAACAGCCTTGTGGCCAACTTTCAGGCTATCGACGGACAGACTCAGAAGGTGATTGGACGTGTGACCGTGCGGCTGTTCGAGCCGTCCGAGCAGCGCCTCGTGCCCGGCTCCTACGACTTCTACGGGGCCCCCGGATACCCGGTTCGGGAGTCCCACGCGCAGCTCGGCATGGTCCGGTTCGGGTACGACCCGACTGCTGGCAATCCAAACGGTTGGGCGGGCCCCAACTTTGGCGCGAACGTCGCCTACGCAGAGGGCGTCATCTGCGACTACAGGGAGCCCAACGTGCCGGACTGCCACCCGATCTACCTGTGGTTCGTGGACGTGCTCGACCCGGCCGGCCGCGCTGACTACCTCGACACGAACACCAGGAACCCCGGTGGGGACCCGTGGGATGGCACCAGCTGGGCCGTCGGCAAAGGGTCCTTCGTCCTGAGCTACACGGGCGACTGACCCGGCGCGAGCCTTCACTACGTCCTCACGGCCCCGGGTCGCGCAGCGGGCGTCCGGGGCCGTGTTCTGGTCCCTATGGAAGACCAGGTGGCAGGTGCCATGCAGGAGTCCGTCCTCCACGGGAGCCGGAACGGGTCGTCAGCCGTCGATCCTCGCCAGGATTAGGGCCGCGGCAGGCGTCCCGGAGGAGGTGGACAACGGGATGGGCGCCTCCCGGCGGGCCAACTCATTAAGCACGGACCCGGGGATCACGGCGGCGAAGCCGAAGGCGAACATGAACAGCTCAGACCAGGTGGCAACGGTTCACCGACCCCGGCGGTTTGTATGCCGGCATGCCCGCAGCCTCCTCGTTGTGCTCCTCGGCATCATCTTCGTCCTGCCGGCCGTGCCCATGTGGGCGCGGGTCCACCCAGCGCGCGTACCGC
>JADGQH010000234.1 GCA_017881985.1 Chloroflexota bacterium
CGGCCCGCGGGGCGGCCTGCCGGTCTTGTGCGCTCGCGGCACCTTCTCGGGCCGGATCGCCCTCGGGCCGCGCGGCTCGAACGGCTTCGGGTACGACCCGATCTTCGAGCCCACCTCGGAACGGCCCGGCGGCGCCACGGTCGGGGAATGGCCGCCCGAACGCAAGCAGGCCGTCTCGCACCGCGCCCGTGCCGCGCGCCGGATGGCCCCGATCCTCGAGCGTCTCGGGTTCTGAGCGCCGAGCCGGCACGGCGTCGGTCGCAACCGGACGGCATCACCTGAGACGAGGGCTCAGGGGCGAATCTCGCTGAGCCGGGCCGGCCTGCCCAGGAAGGCGCCGTATCCGCGGGCTGCCTCGGCGAGTCCGTCCCGGAATGAATCGGACAGCGGCCCGAAGGGCATCGGCTCGACCAGGATCTCCCGGGCCTTGATGGTGCGCCTCCAGGTGCCTACGACCTCGCCATCGGCCACGATCGTGGGCAGGAACATCCCGTTGCCGCCCGGGACAACCGCCGTGGCGTGCTCCGGTGCGAGGGCCGCGCTTCGATCTCCGTATCCCAGCAGGTACTCGTCGAACCCCGGCAGGAGGTGCACGCGGGGAGCCGGCGGGACTGCCGCCAGAGTCTCCGGCGCAAGGTGGTATGTCACCCCGTCGAGCTCGAGCTCGACCAGCTGCCCGCTGCAGACCGCGAGGCCGCGGCGCACGTCGCGCATGGTGAGCCCGGACCATCTCGCAAGATCGCGCATGGTGGCCGGTCCGTGGCTTCGGAAGTAGCGGAAGGCCAGCTCCCCGAGCGCCTCGTCCTGTTCCAGCCGCCGCGGCTCCGGAACCCACTCGTCGAGCAGGGCGAAGGTCTGCTGCCTGCCCTCGGTGGCTCCAAGGACGAGCGTCGCGGTCTGGGCGAGGTACCAGAGGAGGTGGTAGCCGCGCTGTCCGTCGGTCCGAACCCCTCCCGCGGCGATGGCGGCGAGGATGGCGTCCCGCGCGAGGACGCGGCCGCCGGCCAGCGATGCGACAGCGATCTCGCGCGCTCGCTCCACGTCGGCATCGGCGATCCCGAGGAAGGCGCGACGAGATGCGGCGGAGGCGAGCGCCCGGGTCGCGGTGAGCTCCAGCATCCAGCCGAGATCCTCCGCGGCCACGAGATGGAGGGTCCCGCGCATCGGCCAGGACCGCACGATCTCCCGAGCGTCGCACGCCGCGTCCACCGCGGCCTCGGTCGTCTGGCGCGCGCGAAGTCCGACCGACCATTTCGCGCCGGGAAGGTCCTGGGCCTGCATCGCCAGCATCCAGCGGACGACCTCGCCCGGGGTCGACGGCTCGCTCCCGCCGATCAGCTGGGAGGCCAGGCGCAGCGCGGCCAGGCGTCGGCGGCTCGGGCTGAAGGCGGTCGGAGGCACGCCCCAGTATCGGCCCCGGCGGAACAACCGGGTCGCCCGGACGAACGACCGGCCCTCCCCGCGGCTATCCTTCAGCGGAACGAGAGGGACGTCCGGGACCATTCCCGCCAGCCGAGCGACGTCCGCAACCCCCAGAGCCCAGACACCCTGCCGGCGCTCGCCGGCGATCCCCGGAGACCCGGATGACCGACTCCAGACCGATCGACATCGTGGTCCTGGCCAAGCAGGTGCCCGACACGCACAACATCACCGGCGACGTGATGACCAGGGACGGCACCATGAACCGCGGTGCGCTGTCGGCCATCTTTAACCCGGAGGACCTGAACGCCCTCGAGATGGCCCTCCAGGTGAAGGACCGCCACGGCGGGACGGTCACGGTCATCACGATGGGCCCGCCGAAGGCGGCCAACATCCTGCGCGAGTCGCTCTGGCGGGGAGCCGACAGGGTGATCCTGCTGACCGATCGCCGGTTCGCGGGGGCCGACACGCTGGCGACGTCCTTCGCGCTCCAGAAGGCGATCGAGAAGATCGGCCGCTATGACCTGGTCCTGGCGGGGCGCCAGGCCATCGACGGCGATACGGCCCAGGTGGGTCCGCAGACGGCGGAGAAGCTGGGCATCCCGCAGATCACCTACGCCGAGTCGATCCTGGAGATCGCCGACGGCCGGATCACCGCCCAGCGCGCCCTGGACTCCGGCTCGGAGATCGTCCGTTGCACGATGCCGTGCCTCCTGACGGTCGTGGGCTCGGCCAACACGCCACGCCCGCCCTCGGTCCGCAGGCAGATCGCGCGAAAGCTGGCCGCGACGGCCGGCGAGCTCGCGGCGCTCCGGACGCAGTGGCCGGAGTTCGAGACCCAGGGGGCGCTCGAGGCGTATTTGGCCGCCCACGACCTCGAGATCCCGGTCTGGACCGCGGACGATATCGGCGTCGCCTCGGAGAGCATCGGCCTCGCCGGCTCGCCGACGCAGGTCCACCGGATCAACTTCGTGGTCCTCGAGAGCACCGAGAGCAAGACGGTCCAGCCCACCCCCGAGGCCATCGCCGCCATGGTGGCGGAGCTGGTCCACGAGTACATCGTCGGGTAGGCGGCCATGACCGAGCGGCAGAGCATCTGGGTCTTCATCGAGCAGGTCGACGGCCGCGTCGCCGACGTGAGCCTGGAGCTGATCGGCAGGGCCCGCGAGCTGGCCGATCCGCTGGGCTACGAAGTCGTCGGCCTCCTGTGCGGGCACGAGGTGGAGGAGGCGGCGAGGGACGTCATCCGACACGGCGCCGATCGCGTCCTCCTCGCCGACGATGCCGAGCTGGCGTCGTACCGGACCCTCCCCTACGCACGCGTTGCGATCACCGAGGCGCGGAGGCGCCAGCCGGAGATCTTCCTGGTCGGCGGCACGCCCAACGGCCGGGACTTCGCGCCGCGCGTTGCCAGCGCCCTGCGCTGCGGCCTGACGGCCGACTGCACCGACCTGCAGATCGGCGACTACGAGAGCCGGCGCGAGGGGAAGACCTTCAGGAACCTGCTCTTCCAGATCCGGCCCGCCTTCGGCGGCAACCTGGTCGCCACGATCGTGAACCCGAACAGCCGGCCCCAGATGGCCACGGTCCGCGAAGGGGTCATGCGCATGCCGGCCTCGGACGCGAGCCGGACCGGCGTCGTCGAGGCCGTGGTCCCGGAATTCGAGCTGGGCGACTTCGCCCTGGAGATCCTGAGCCGCCAGGTCCGCCACTCCACCGTCAAGCTCAAGGACGCGCCGGTGATCGTCGCCGGGGGCGCCGGCATCTCCGACGCCGAGGAGTTTGCCCTGCTGCGCGACCTGGCCAACCTGCTCGGTGGTGAGGTCGGCGCCTCGCGCGCTGCGGTCGACGCGGGCTGGATCGGCCGTGAGCACCAGGTGGGCCAGACCGGCACGACGGTCCGGCCGCGTCTCTACATCGCTGCGGGCATCTCGGGCGCCATCCAGCACCGGGCCGGGATGGACCAGTCGTCCAAGATCATCGCCATCAACACGGACCCCACCGCGCCGATGCTCCAGATCGCGCACTACCGCATCGTGGGTGACGTCGGCGAGGTCCTGCCCATGATCATCAAGGCGCTGCGTGAGCGCTCCATGGACCACCGGGAAGAAACCGAATGAGCGAGAACTTCTTCCTCGACAACCCGGACCTGCAGCTCCGCCTCGAGCATCTCGATCTCCGCGAGGTGCTGGAGCTCAAGGAGAAGGGCTACGCCGAATCGGACATCTATCCCACCGCGCCGCGCAACTACGCCGATGCGGTGGACAACTACCGGATCGTGCTCGACGTCCTCGGCGAGATCTGCGGCGAGCGGGTCGCACCCCGGGCCGCCGAGGCGGACGAGGAAGGCGCGCACTGGAACGACGGCGAGGTCACCTATGCCGCGGCCACCCTGGACGCCATCGAGGCGCTCCGCCAGGCCGAGCTCTTCGGGGCGATGCTGTCACGCGAGCACGGTGGCCTGAACCTGCCCGAATCCATCTACCAGATGATGGTCGAGATGGTGGCCCGGGCAGAGAGCGGGCTCATGACCGTGTACGGCCTCCAGGAGATCGCCTCGTCGCTCGAGGAATACGGCGATCCGGAGACCAAGGCCCGGATCCTGCCCCGTTTCGCGCGCGGCGAGGTCTCCGGGGCGATGGTCCTGACCGAGGCGGACGCCGGCTCGGACCTCGGCGCCGTCGCGACGCGGGCCACCCTTGACGAGGCCACCGGCGAGTGGCGCCTCAATGGCGTCAAGCGCTTCATCACCAACGGGCTGGCGGACGTGTCCCTGGTCCTCGCGCGAAGCGAGGAGGGCTCCACCGACGCCCGCGGCCTCTCCATGTTCGTGGTCGAGCGGGACGCCACGGTCAAGATCCGGCGCATCGAGAACAAGATGGGGATCCACGCGTCGCCGACGTGCGAGATCCAGTACACGAACACGCCGGCGATCCTGCTCGGCAAGCGCCGCTTCGGGCTGATGCGCTACGCCATGAACCTGATGAACGGCGCACGCCTGGCCGTTGCCGCGCAGGCCCTCGGCATCGCCGAGGCCGCCTACCGGGAGGCCGACCAGTACTCCCGCGAGCGCATCCAGTTCGGCAAGCCGATCCGGGTCCTGCCGGCGGTGGCCCGGCTGCTGCTCAGCATGAAGGTGGACCTGCAGGCCACGCGGGCGATTCTCGCCGAGACCGGGCGCTGGGTGGACCTGTGGAAGGTCTACGAGCGAGCCGTGGCCGACGGCGGCTCGGAGGCCGACCCGGCGATCCGCGCCCGTCACAAGCAGGCCCAGGCGCTGGCCGACACCCTGACCCCGATGGTGAAGTACTGCGCCACCGAGATGGGCAACCGCGTCTGCTACCAGGCGATGCAGGTGCACGGCGGCGTGGGCTACATCCGCGAGTTCAACATCGAGCGCCTCTTTCGGGACGTCCGCGTCACCAACATCTATGAGGGCACGAGCCAGCTCCAGGTGGTCGCGGCCATCGGCAAGCTGCTCAACCACTCGCTCGATCCGCTGCTCGCCGAATGGCAGGCCGCCGAGTACCCGGCCGACATGGCGGCCGAGAAGGCGCTCCTCGACGAGTTGACCAGCCTCTTCGGCCAGGCCGTGGACGGGCTCAAGGCCCTGCCCGAGCGCGACCGCGTGGACTACTACGCCGTCGACCTGGTCGAGATGGCGATCGGGGTCGTGGGCGGCTGGTTGCTGTTGCGCGACACGACGGTCGCGGAGGGCAAGAAGCCGGTGGCGCGGACCTTCGTGGCCTCGCTTGCATCGCGAGTCCGGGCCGCCGCCGAGGTGGTCCTGGCTGCCAACCCCGT
>JADGQH010000235.1 GCA_017881985.1 Chloroflexota bacterium
TTCGCGGGCCTCGGCATCCGCCCGGACCGCTACTACTGGATGAGCGAGATCTATCCGACGGGCCAGATGGACCCGTTCATCCGGACCGCCCTGGATCGCGCGGAGATCGTCCGCGACCTCTATCGCCGGGTGTCGAAGGTGGAGCGGCCCGAGGGCTGGCTGCCCATCAGCATCGTGTGTCCCGCCTGCGGACGGGTGGGGACGACGCTTGCCCGCGACTGGGATGGCGCGACGGTCGCTTTCGAATGCCTGCCGAACTACGTGACGTGGGCCGCCGGGTGCGGAACCGCCGGGCGGATCACCCCGTTCGGGGGCGCCGCCAAGCTGCCCTGGAACCTCGAGTGGGCGGCCCAGTGGTCGCTGCTCGGCGTCACCATCGAACCGTGCGGCAAAGACCTTGCCACTGCGGGCGGCTCGCGGGACCGCTCCGACGCCCTGGCCCGCGAGGTGTTCGATCGGGAGCCGCCCCGCAACCTGGCCTACGAGTTCCTGAACATCGGCGGCCGCAAGATGTCGACCAGCAAGGGGCGCGGCGCCGCGGCCCACGAGATCGTCGAGGTTGTGCCGCCCGAGCAGCTCCGGCTGCTCTTCCTGCGGCCGCGCCCGAACCAGGCCATCGAGTTCGATCCCGACGGCACCGACGCGATTCCGCGAATCTTCGACGAGTTCGACCGCCTCGCGGGGGCCGCAGCCGGCGCCGAGGTCAAGGGCGAGCTTCCGGCCGACGCGGACCGGATCTTCCGCTACGCGCTGCTGGACTCCGCCGCGGACGTGGCGGCCGAGGCCGGGCGCTACCGGCCCGCGTTCTCGCACCTCGCGCTCCTGGCGCAGATCCCTGGAACCGACGTGGCGGCACGGGTGGCGGCCGAGAAGGGGAGCGCCCTGACCGACGAGGAGCGCGCCATCCTCGGCCTGCGCCTCGCTGCCGTCCGCGGCTGGCTCGACGCCTACGCGCCGGAGCGGGCCCGCATCGAGATCCAGCGGGACGGGTTGCCGGCGGAGGCTGCGGCGCTCGGCGAGGACCAGCGGGCCTGGCTCGGCGCGTTCGCCCGCGCCGCGGAGGCCGGGCCGCCCTCGTCGGGTGACGGCTGGCAGGCCCTGATCTTCGAGGTCGCGTCGGCGGCCGCGCTCCCGGCCGGCCGCGCGTTCGGCGCGTTGTACGTCGCGTTCCTGGGCCGCACGAACGGGCCGCGAGCAGGCTGGCTCCTCGCCAGCCTGGAGCAGACGTTCGTCGTGGAGCGCCTTCGCGCCGCGGCCGGCTGGCGCCATCATCCGGACGGCGAGCCCGGCGGGACCGGGAATTCCGGTGGGCCGGGCAAGCCCGGCGGGCCGGACACGCACGACACGGCGGAGGCGGCACGATGAGCGTCGGGCTCCAGCGACTGCGGGAGGAGCCGGAGGTCATCCGCAAGGGCGCGCTCGACAAGGGCGAGGACGCAACGCTCGTGGACGCGGCGCTCGCGCTCGACGCGCGGCGGCGGGTGCTCCTCGGCGAGGCCGATGCCCGCAAGGCCGAGCGCAACACGGTCTCGAGGCAGATCGGCGAGGCGATCAAGGGCGGCGCTGCGGCGGGCGGGCCGGAGGTCGCGGCGCTTCGCGCAGCGTCGGTCGCGGCCGGCGAGCGGATCTCCGCGCTGGACGTGGAGATCGGGCGCGTGGATGCGGAGCTGGAGGACGCGCTCCTCCGGATCCCGAACCCGGCGGACCCGGACGTGCCGGTCGGGGACGCCGATTCGAACGTCACGGTCCGGACCTGGGGCGAGCTGCTGCCGCGCCTCCAGCCGGTGGCGGGCGAGGTCGGCGCGGACGCCTCGACGGCAACGTGGGAACGCAGGCCGCACTGGGATGTCGCCGAGCGGCTCCGCATCTTCGAGCTGGAGCGGGGCGCCAAGATCGCGGGGTCGGGGTTCCCCGTCTATCGCGGGGCTGGGGCGGGCCTCCAACGCGCCCTGATCGACTTCTTCCTGACGGTCCACATCAGGGAGAACGGGTTCACCGAGATCTGGCCGCCGGCCGTCGTCAACGCGGCGTCCGCCCGGGGCACGGGACAGATCCCCGACAAGGAAGACCAGATGTACGTCGCGACTCGCGATGAGCTGTACCTGGTGCCCACGGCCGAGGTCCCGGTCACGAACCTCCACCGCGACGAGATCTTCGAGGCGGACGAGCTGCCCGTTCGGTATGCCGCCTATTCGCCCTGCTTCCGGCGCGAGGCCGGCGCCGCCGGCAAGGACACCCGCGGGATCCTGCGCGTCCACCAGTTCGACAAGGTGGAGATGGTGCTCTTCGAGAAGCCCGACGCCTCCGCCGAGGCGCTCGAATGGATGGTTGGCCGGGCCGAGGACCTCCTGCGCCGGCTCGGCCTGGCGTATCGCGTGCTCCTCATGGCGACCCGCGACATGGGCTTCGTGCAGGCGAAGAAGTACGACCTCGAGGTCTGGGCGCCGGGCGTGGAACGCTGGCTCGAGGTGTCCTCCTGCTCCAACTTCCGCGACTACCAGGCCCGCCGGATGGCCATCCGCCATCGATCGGCACCGGGTGCCCGCCCGGAGCTCGTCCACACGCTCAACGGGTCGGGCCTCGCGCTTCCGCGGGTCGTGGCCGCGATCCTCGAGACGTACCAGGACCCCGACGGCAGCGTGCGCGTCCCGGGGCCGCTGCAGGCGTCGCTCGGGACGGACGTCCTGCGCCCACCTGCCTGACGGCCCTTCCCGGCGTTCGGCCCGCGCCCCGATCATCGCGGCGTCTGCGTCCCGGCCGAACGCTCCAGGAGACTCGCACGTGGCCATACCCACCGGCTGGCAGCAACCGATCGGGGTCGCCGGGCCTGCCCCGGGCGTCGCGTTCGCCAGCCATGGCGCCCGCCTCGGTGCCTACATCCTCGACGCGATCATCCTGTGCGCCGTGGTCACCGCGATCGTCGTGCTGTCGACGCTCCCGATCGTCGGCAGCATCCTCGGCCGCGTCGGCGATCAGCCGAACTACTGGTCGGACTCGAGCACCTGGGCGCAGCTCGGCGCCGGGATCGGGCTCGTCATCGTCGGCGGGATCGTGGCATCCCTTGTCGGCCTGGTCTACTTCCCCTGGTTCTGGGCGCGCGGGGGCCAGACGCCCGGCATGCGAGTCGCCGGGATCCGCGTCGTGCGCGACCGCGACGGCGGCCCGATCGGCAGCGGGGCCGCGATCCTGCGCCTCGTCGGCTTCTGGATCTCCGGCGCCGTCCTCTACCTCGGCTATGTCTGGGCCCTCATCGACGAGCGCCGCCGCGGCTGGCACGACCTGCTCGCCGGGACCTGCGTGATCAGCACGCGCTGAGCGCCGGGCGCCCACCGAGCGCCGGCCGCCCGCGGGGCGCGGCCGGCCGCCCGGACCTTCGGCCCGGGTACCCCGGACCTGCAGGCTGTTGAGCGGAACGCGGGTGGCGCCCATGCTCGGCTCATCACCGTCCGCTGACTCCCTTCGGGTCGGCACCTCCGCCCTCAATCACTCCAGGTATCCATGCACGATCGACCCCGCCGCTTCGCGGCGGCAGGACTGGCCGGCCTGCTCCTGGCCGCGGCCCTCGCCGTGCCCGCCGCTGCCGCCGACACCCCGCATCCCGTTCCGGCGCCGAAGGTCAGCACCCCGCCCAAGGTGCGCGTCGTGAAGGAGGAGCCACGCCGGGTCGCGGACTACCACCCGAACCGTCCGATCACCCACGACACCGACCTGCTGTCCGACTCCGGCTACGCCGCGTGGATGATCGACGAGCTCCTGTCGACGACGACGCCGCTGCCGCCCCTGGGCGCCGCGTTCACCCGGGCGGAACGCGACACCGGCATCAACGCGCGCTACCTCGTCGCGCACGCGATCCTGGAGACGGGATGGGGAACCTCGTGGATCGCGCAGGCGAAGCACAACCTCTTCGGGTACGGCGCGTACGATCGTGACCCGGCGAGGTACGCCATCCGCTTCCCGACGTTCGCGGCCGGGATCGCGGCCGTCTCGGACCAGATCCGCACGGCCTACCTGTCGTCGGACGGGCGCTGGTGGCGCGGCTTTCCGACGCTCCGCGGCGTGAACCGCTTCTACGCGTCCGACCCGTTCTGGGCCGAGAAGGTCGTCGTCCTCGCGAATGCGATCGACAGCCTGATCGTGACCCTCCGTGAACGGGGCCTCCAGTTCGGCAGTCCGCGAGTGGTCACGCCCGGCGCGGGCGCCCTCGTCCCGGTCGGCTCGTCGATGGTCGTCGCCGTTCCGTGGACGACGCGAACCCTCGGGCTGCCGTCGGCGATCCGCTTCGCGATCCGATGGACGCCCCTCGCCCTTGCCGAAGGCGCGACCACCGACCCGACGGGGCCGGCATCAGCTGCCTGGTCGCTGGTCGGCCGGACCACCCGGGTCGGACAGACCGTCAACCTGTCGGTGGCCGCGCCCGCCCTGCCCGGCTCGTGGCGGCTGGAGATCGAGGCGCGCGATTCGGATGGGCTGCCGCTTCCGGTCTCGGATGCCCGGCCCATCCGGCCGCTCGAGGTGCGGGCAGTCGCGGCGACCGAGGCGGCGATCTCCGTGAGCCTCGACCCGACGCCCGTGGTCTCGGCGGTGGGCCGAGCCACCACCGTTGTCTTCGCCACACCCGGGGCATTCGCGGCGCCCGCCGTCAGCCAGCCGGAACCGGGCGGGCTCCAGGGAACCATTCGCAATGTGGGGCAGACCATCATCCCGGCCACGGCAGCGGACGGCACGCCGACCCTCGTCGAGGCGTGGAGCCTTCCGCTGGCTGCCGACGGCGTGGCCGCACGACTGACCGCGGTGCCACTGGCGGCGGACCTGCCACCCGCGGGCGCGGCCACGTTCCGATTCCCCGCCCCGACCGGGACGGCCGTCGTGGTCCTCCGACTCTCCGGCGACCCGGCCACGATCGGGCGAAGCGTGCCCGCCATCGGCCTGTTCGACGCGTCGGGTCTCGAGGGGGCGACGGTCACGCCGCTCGTCGTCCCCGACCTTCGCGACGAGATGCTCGCCGCGGCCGCTCCCTCTCCGGTGCCGACGCGTGCGGCGAGCAGGCCCGACCCGCTCGCGCAAGTCCCGGGAACGGTGTCGATCGAGCAGGCCGATGCTGCCGGTGACATCGCGATCGGCCTCGCCCCGTGGACCGCGCGCGCGGTGCCCGATGCGTTCGACGAGGCTCCGTCGGCGTCCCCGTGGATCCTCGTGCGGACGCTGTCGACGCCACCGACGGAC
>JADGQH010000003.1 GCA_017881985.1 Chloroflexota bacterium
AGGGTCGCGGTCGCGGCGGGAAAGCCGCTCGTCTCCCGGCCTGCCATCGGGTGGCCGCCCACGAATCGAAGGCCGAGGGTGACGGCCCGGTCGACGATCCGCGCCTTCGTGCTGGCCACGTCAGTGACGACGGCCGCGGCCGGGAGCGCGCGGCGCGCCTCTCCGGCGAGCCGATCGAGCAGCGCGAGGCATGCGGTCGGGGGCGCCGCGAGCACCACGAGGTCCGCGCCCGCGAGCGCATCCTCGAGCGCCTCCGGCGCGGCGTCGATCGTGCCCGACACAAGGGCCAGCGCCGGTCCCGCTCCCGTCGGGGTCCATGCCGCCGTCGTCCAGCCCCCGGCCTCGCGCAGCGCACAGGCGACGGAGCCGCCGATCAGGCCGAGCCCGAGGAAGGTGACGTGCACGGGACGCGGCCTGGTCCGGGCTGCCGGGCGCAGCGCGCTACCGACCGCGGCGTCGCTGGACGGACCGCCGCTCCGCGACGCGGCGCTCTCCGTCGGGCGGCGGCCCGGGGTCGGCGGGGGGATTCTGGCGGCGGACCTGCTCGCGGCGCTCGATGTCGCGACGCTCGAGGTTCATGGGCACGCCGCAGCGCGGACACCGACGCTCCTCGGCGAAGAGCGACTCGAGCGGCGACGTCGCGTAGATGTTCCGGCCGCACGACCAGCAGGCAAGACGGGGCATGCCCGCATCGTACGCTGCGGTCGGGGCGTCGTGGAGACGGCGCCCCGACCCGCGCTCAGACGACGACGGGCAGCGCCGCCAGCGCGTGGGCGACTCGCTCGGTCGGGTACTCGAAGTCCTCGAGGGCGCCCGACAGGTACCGCTCGTACGCCGTGAGGTCGAAGTGACCGTGCCCGGACAGGTTGAAGAGGATCACGCGGGCGACCCCTTCCTCCTTGGCCTTCAGCGCCTCGTCCACCGCGACGCGGATCGCGTGGTTCGATTCGGGCGCCGGGAGGATCCCCTCCGTCCGGGCGAACTGGACGCCCGCGGCGAAGGTCGAGTTCTGGTGCACGGCCCGTGCCTCGATCTGGCCGAGATCCTTGAGCAGGCTGACCATCGGCGCCATGCCGTGATAGCGCAGGCCGCCGGCATGGATCGGCTCCGGGATGAACTCGCTGCCGAGCGTGTGCATCTTGACGATCGGGGCCATGTGCGCGGTGTCGCCGTAGTCGTACGCGTAGACGCCACGGGTCAGGGACGGCGCCGCCGCCGGCTCGGCGGCGATCACGCGGTACGAGGCTTCGCCCCGGAGCATCCGCCCCACGAACGGGAATGCGAGCCCACCGAAGTTGGACCCGCCACCGGCGCACGCGATCACGATGTCCGGCTCCTCGCCGGCCATCTCCATCTGGAGGATCGCCTCCTGGCCGACGACCGTCTGGTGGAGCAGGACGTGGTTGAGGACGGACCCCAGCGCGTACTTCGTGTCGTCGCGCGTGGCGGCGTCCTCGACGGCCTCGCTGATCGCCATCCCGAGCGATCCTGGGTTCTCGGGGGTCACCGCGAGCACTGCCCGCCCGTAGTTGGTGGTCAGCGACGGGCTTGCCACGACCGAGGCGCCGTACACCTCCATCAGCATCCGGCGATACGGCTTCTGATCGTAGCTCGCACGGACCATGTAGACCTTGACCTCGAGGCCGAACAGCGCCCCGGCGATCGAGAGGGCCGTCCCCCACTGGCCCGCGCCGGTCTCGGTTGCGAGGCGCTTGACGCCCGCCTCGGCGTTGTAGAACGCCTGCGGGATCGCCGTGTTCGGCTTGTGGCTTCCAGCCGGGCTCAGGCCCTCGTACTTGTAGTAGATGTGCGCTGGCGTATCGAGCGCCTTCTCCAGCCGGTGAGCCCGGAAGAGTGGGCTGGGCCGGAACAGGCGGTAGGCGTCTCGCACCGGCTCCGGGATCTCGATCTCCCGCTCCGTGCTGACCTCCTGCGCGATCAGGGCCATGGGGAAGAGCGGCTCGAGATCGGCCGGCCCGAGCGGCTGCATGGTGCCGGGGTGGAGCGCAGGCGGCTGCGGCGAGGGAAGGTCCGCGGCGATGTTGTACCAGGCGCGCGGGATGCGCTCCTCGTCGAGCACGAACTTGGTCCGGTTGGTCGCCATGCGCGCATCTCCTGGGGGTTTGTCGCGAGGTGGAAGTGTCCGGGATGGCCCCGTCGCCGTGCGGGGCACGAGGCTACAACGCGCCGCCCGGGTCTCGCAAGGCGGCGCCGTCGAGCGGTGCCGTCCGGAGCGGCACATAGCGGGCCGGACCGCCACCGAGGACGCTCTCGAAGAGCACGATCCGGTCGACCGTCCAGGCCGCGTCGAGCGACGCCGCGGCCGCGCTGAGCGCCTCGACCGCAGCGGAGGCACCCGGCACGCCATCCGAGCGGGCGAGCGTCAGGTGCGCCGCGAAGGGGCGCTCGGCCGGCGGCCAGCCGCTCTCGGCGAGCTCCGTCGAGAGTCGATCCGCGAGCGCAACGAGATCCCTGGCGCCGTCGCCGACCCGCAGGAAGACGGCCCGGGGCCGGGCCGGCGACGGGAAGGCTCCCGCCCCCGCGAGGCGAGCCTCGAACGGGCGCACGGCGCCGGCCGTCCGATCGACCGCCGCTTCGAGCGCAGCCAGGGACGCCGGGGCCGTCGCACCGAGGAAGCGGAGCGTCAGGTGCAGGTTGCTGGAGCGGACCCAGCGCAGCCGGGCCGACGGCGGTGCGGCCGGATCCGGGTCCCGACCGCCGTCGGGCGGCGCGCCGAGACCGCCCATCAGGCGGGCGACCGCCTCGCGCGCGTCGTCGCCGAGCGGGACCGCGATGAAGAGGCGCCGCTCGCCCGGCGCGAGCGGGCGGACCCAGCGCTCGGGACCGCCCCGGGTCATCGGGCGTGCTCGCGGCCCCACGTCGCGCGGTCCGCGCGGAGGATCTCGAGGGCGTGGTCCCGGTCGCGCCAGCCGACGACCTCGGTCTCCTTCTTCTCGAGGAGCTTGTACGTCTGGAAGAAGTGCTCGATCTCCACCAGCCGATGCGGTCGGACCTGGTCGAGGCGGAAGATGTGGGCCTGGTGGGGGTCGCCGATCGCGACGCAGAGGACCTTGAAGTCGAAGCCGTTCTCGTCGCTCATCTCGAGCCCGCCGATGGGCCGGCCCCAGACATGACAGCCGGTGAAGGTCGGCGCGTCGATGATCAGGAGCGCGTCCGTGTGATCGGCGTCGGCAGCCCGCGTCTCCTCGATGAAGCCGTAGTCGAAGTTGTAGAAGACGGCCGAGGACAGGATCCGGTCGAGTCGGAAGACCCCGGCTTCCTCGTCGAACTCGTACTTGTTGCGGCTCCCGCGGGGGATCTCGACCACGATCTCGACGGTGTTCGGGAAGTCTGCGCGATGGTCAGCGGTCATTGCGGGACGATACGCCACGCACGGCGGGCCTGCCCGGGCGCGACCGGCGGCTCAGGTGCCGTCAGCGCAAGGCGGAGCCGAGCACCGCAGCAAGCGCGTTCCGAGGTGCGTGGGCGAGGAGCGCAGGCGACAACGCCGCGATGGCGCCGCACCACGCGCGGGCGACGCGATGGCGGAGCATCAGCCGCCGGGGACCCGCGCGTCAGGTGGCGTCAGCGCAAGGCGGAGCCGAGGACCGGAGCGAGCGCACCCAACGGTGCGTGAGCGAGGAGCGCAGGCGACAACGCCGCGATGGCGCCGCATCACGCGCGGGTCAGTCGTTGTAGAGGCGCTCCTCGATCAGCTTCTCCTGCACGGTTCGACCGTTCGGGTCGAAGCAGGAGAACTCGAAGTGCTTCTCGAACTCCACGTCGACGTTGTCCTGGCCGCCCCGGTTCTTCTCCACCGAGACGATGATCCAGTCCCTGAAGCGCTGCGCCTGGTACGGGTTGAACTCGATGTTCACCTTGGCGACGATCTGGTACTTCTCATTGAGGATGAGGATGATGTCGGCCTCGTAGTTGATGGCCGACGAACCACGGAGGTGGTGGTTCCGCAATCGGGAGGCTTTCAGGCCCTCCTTGTCGGCCGCCACGATCGCGATCATGCCGACCTGCTCCGAGAGCGCGATGTCCTTGAGGCCGTTCACCACGAAGGTGACCTTCTCGGTCTCGGAGTTCGGCTCCGGGTATTGCGGCACCTTCTGGAGGTAGTCGACCATCACGAGCAGCTGGCGATCCCCCGACATGGCGCGGTGCTTCTGGACGAGGAGCCGGATGTTGTCGATCGTGCTCGCGGTCTGGGTGCCGCGCATGAGGAAGAGGTTCTGCCCGTAACGGCCGATCCGGTCCAGGCTCGGCCGGAGGCGCGGGTTCGAGGCGAGCACAGGACCACCCTGGCCCTCGGCGACCCACGACCCGAGGATCTCGCGCCGGACATCCTGGATCTTGATCGCGCCGGTTCGATGCGGCAGGTGGGCGAGCGCCGACTCCATCGCGATCATCCGGTTGAGCAGGTAGTGCTCTTCATGCTCGAAGCAGATGTACAGGACGTTGGCCTGCCCGCCCGAGGCGACGTTGCGCGCCATCTGGAGCGCCATCGTCGTCTTACCGGTGCCCTGGGCCCCGCCGATGAGCAGGAGCTCGCCCGGACGGAGGCCGCCGCCGATCGTCTTGTCGAGCGGGGTAAAGCCGAGCGGCACGGCCTGGTAGTCAGCCAGGTTCCCGCTCGAGATCCGATCGTTGAGGTCGACCAGGACGTCGAGGGCCGAGCGCGGGACCAGGCTCCCGGTCGACGAATCGAGGCGCCACTCGGCGCTGGGCTCGGTGGCTGGGCGCTCCATCTCGGTGCTCACGCGGTATCACGCTCCCTGGAATGCCGAGGCAACGGGATCGTCCCCGTGTGGCCATCGTAGCACCGGGCCCGTGCCGGATCACCCCTCGGAAGTGCCGCCCGCGCCCCTGACCTCCGGGTCGCGCCTACGCCCCTGGGTTCGCCGCGAACTCGTCGAAGAACGCCGCGAGCGCCCGGATCCCGGTCTCGAAGTTCGCCATGTCCATCCACTCGTTGGGGGCGTGGAAGTTGCCGTTGGGCGGCATGAACCCCATGACGGTGACGGGCAGGCCCAGGATCGACGCGAAGCTGGCGGCCACGGGGACGGAGCCGCCTTCCCTGACGAACAGCGGCGCGCGGCCGAACGTCGCCTCGAGGGCCCGCGCGTACGCCCGGGTTGCCGGCTGGTCGTGCGGCGTCAGCGTCGGCCGTCCGCCGCCGGTCGAGACCACCTCGACGCGGACGCCCGGCGGTGCGATCTGCATCACGTAGTCGCGCAGGTGGGCGAAGATGCGGTCCGGGTCCTGGTCGGCGACCAGCCGGCAGGTGATCTTGGCGTGGGCACGGCCGGGGATGATCGTCTTGCTGCCCTCCCCCGAGAAGCCGCCCCAGATCCCGTTCACATCCAGCGTCGGGCGCGCGCCGCGCCGCTCCGTCGTCGTCCAGCCGGACTCTCCGACCAGCGCGGGCACGTCGAGCTCCAGGCGGAGCGCCTCCTCGTCGAGCGGGAGGGCTGCCAACGCGACCCGCTCCGCGTCCGAGAGGGGCACCACGTCGTCGTAGAAGCCCGGGATGCGGATCCGGCCGTCGGCGCCCTTGAGGCCGGCGATGATCGAGGCGAGCGCGTTGATCGGGTTCTCGATCGCGCCACCGAAGACGCCCGAGTGGACGTCCTGGAACGGTCCGCGGACGTGGATCTCGGCCGCGGCGAGGCCGCGCAGGCCCACCGTGATAGCGGGCAGGTTCCCTGCAAAGAAGCCCGAATCCGCCACCAGGGCCACGTCGGCCGCGAGCCGCGCAGCGTTCCCAGCCAGCCACGGCTCCAGGTGGACGGAGCTCGACTCCTCCTCGCCCTCGAAGACGAAGCGCAGGTTGACCGGCAGCGCGCCACGCGTGGCGATGAGCGCCTCCGCGGCCGCCAGCGCGATGGAGATGTTCGACTTGTCGTCGGACGCGCCCCGTGCGAGGACACGCCCGTCCCGCACGATCGGCTCGAACGGCGGCGCCTGCCACTCGTCGAGCGGATCGACGGGCTGGACATCGTAGTGGCCGTACAGGAGCACCGTGGGCGCACCGGCCGCGTGGAGCCAGTCCGCGTACACGATCGGATGTCCGCCCGTCTCGCTGACGTCAACGTGCTCGAGGCCCGCGGCCCGAAGGTCGCCGGCCAGCTGGTCCGCCGCCCGACGGCAATCCCCTGCGTGCTCGGGGATCCCGCTGATGCTCGGAATCCGGAGGAAGTCGAGGTATCGCGCGAGGCGCCGCTCGGCGGTCGCGACGAGGTGGGTCTCGAGGGCGCCGTCCGTCACGCGACGTCAGGCAGGCTGGGGCGCGCCGGCCGGGACACCGGCCGATTCGAGCTTCGGCACGATGCCGTGGATCGGCTCCTTCGGCGGCAGGTCGGAAAAGAGCGCCTCGAACTCCGTGGCGTCGAGCGTCTCCTTCTCGACGAGCTGGGCGGCGAGCGCATCGAGCTTGTCGCGGTGCCGGGTCAGGACGTCCTGGGCCCGGGCGTACGCGCTGTCGATGATCAGCCGTACCTCGTCGTCGATCTGGCGGGCGACGTCGTCCGAGTAGTTGCGCTGCTCGCCGATGCCGCGGCCGAGGAAGACCATCTCGTCGTGCTTGCCGAAGGCGAGCGGGCCGAGCTTCTCGCTCATGCCGAACTCGGTGACCATCCGGCGCGCAAGGTCGCTGGCCTTCTCGATGTCGTTGGAGGCGCCGGTCGTCGTGTCGCCGAAGACCAGCCGCTCCGACGCGTTCCCGCCCAGCATGCCGGCGATCTTGTCCTCGAACTCGGTCTTGCTCTGGAGGTACCGGTCCTCCGACGGGAGGGCCATGGTGTAGCCGAGCGCCATCCCGCGGCTGATGATCGTGACCTTCGCCACCGGGTCGCACTTGGGGAGGATCCGCTGGACCACGGCGTGACCACCTTCGTGGTACGCGATGATCAGCTTCTCGGCGTCCGAGATCACCCGGCTCTTGCGCTCGGGACCAGCCACGATGCGTTCCAGCGCCTCCTGGAACTCGGGCATCCCGATCAGCTTCTTGTTCCGGCGCGCGGCGAGGATCGCGGCCTCGTTGACGAGGTTCGCGAGGTCGGCCCCGGAGAACCCCGGCGACTGCTTGGCGACCTCTTCGACGGAGAACGCCTTGTCGAGCGGCTTGCCCTTCGAGTGCACGCGCAGGATCTCGACGCGTCCCTTCATGTCGGGGCGATCGAGGATCACCTGGCGGTCGAAGCGGCCGGGCCGAAGGAGCGCCGGGTCCAGGACGTCGGGCCGGTTGGTGGCCGCGACCACGATCACGTTCGTCGCGGTGTCGAAGCCGTCCATCTCGACAAGGATCTGGTTGAGCGTCTGCTCGCGCTCGTCGTGGGAGCCGCCGAGGCCCGCGCCGCGCTGGCGCCCGACCGCGTCGATCTCGTCGACGAAGACGATGCAGGGGGCGTTGCGCTTGGCCTGGTCGAACAGGTCGCGCACGCGGCTGGCGCCGACGCCCACGAACATCTCCACGAACTCCGAGCCGGAGATCGAGAAGAACGGCACGCCGGCCTCGCCGGCGACCGCGCGGGCCATCAGGGTCTTGCCGGTTCCCGGCGGGCCGACGAGGAGCACGCCGCGCGGGATCCGCGCGCCGAGCGAGTTGAACTTCTCGGGGTATTTGAGGAACTCCACGACCTCCTGGAGCTCCGTCTTCGCCTCGTCCACGCCCGCCACGTCGGCGAAGGTGACGACCGTCTTGTTGCCCAGGAACATGCGCGCCCGGCTCTTGCCGAACGAGAGCGCCTGGTTGTTGGTGCCCTGTGCCTGCCGCATCATGAAGAAGAGGAACCCGCCGATCAGGAGGACGGGCAGGAGGGCGCCAACCAGGAGGTTGACCCACTGGCCGGCGTCCGATGCCTTCATCGCGGTGAAGGTGATCTTGTTCGGGTCCTGCCCGCCCGCCTTCGCCGCGTCCACGGTGTCCTGGAACGCGCTCTGGACACCGATCCCGGGCACGACGCTCGTGTACTTGGAGGCGGGATTGCCGGTGGTCGTCACGGTGAGCGTGAGGTCCTGCTGGGTGACGTTCGTGACGAGGCCCGCCCGGACGTCGGCGAGGTAGCCCGAGTAGGGCTTGGCCGTGTCGTTCGTCGGCGAGACGAGGAATGTATAGAGCAACGCCACGGTGCCCACCACGAGGACGAGCATCACGATTCCGTTGCGGAAGAACTTGCCGTTCAACCTGGCCTCCGGGTCAGTTGCGCCGGCGGCGCTCCGCCGACGTCAGGTCTGTGAGTATAGCCGCCCTCTCCCGGGACCCCGCTCGGGACGCCCCGCGGCGCCCGAGGGCCCGACGTGCTGCCCCTCTGCCTGTCTCTACGCAGGCGAGCCGCGGCCGGATGTCACGCCCGCACGACGGGAGAGCACACGGGGGCCGGACGATCGGTGGGTCCGCGCGGACCTCCGTGCGAGGTCGGGACGGGGCCGGAATCTCGACGGCCGGCCCGCTCGGGCCGGCCGCGATGATCGCAATTCGGTGGTAGCTGGGACAGGACTCGAACCTGTGACCTAGCGATTATGAGCCGCTTGCTCTGCCAACTGAGCTACCCAGCCACGCGGCGCCATTCTATCGCAGCACCGGGACGCGCCGGCAGGCACACCATCGGCGCCGACGGCTCAGCGGGGATCGCCCCCCGAGCGCGAGGCCTGCGGGGCCGCCGGATCCCAGTTCATGAGCCAGGCATGGTCCGGGTCCACGCTGAAGTGCCAGGCCCGGTTCGGGCCGGCCATGACGTTCAGGTAGTAGCAGTCGTACCCGGCGGGAGCGCCGACCGGGTGGTAGCCCGCGGGCACCAGGACCAGGTCGCCGTCGCCCGGCGCCATCACCTCGTCAAGCGACCGGTCGGGCGTGTAGACGCGCTGGAACGCGAACCCCTGCGGCCGGGCGAACCGGTAGAAGTAGAGCTCCTCGAGGAGCGCCTCCCGTGGCGGATCCTCCGTGTCGTGCTTGTGGGGCGGGTAGCTGGACCAGTTGCCGCCCGGCGTGAACACCTCGAAGGCGATCAGGCGGCCAGCCTCGGCAGCGGGCGGCAGCAGGTGATGGATCCGACGCTCCGTCTGGCCGGCTCCGCGGACCTCCACGAGGATCTTGTCCGGCGGCACGCACGCGGTCCGCAGCACGGGTCCACCCGGTGCGCTCGCCACGACGACCAGGGCCGCCGACTCGGCCACGATCTCGACCGGACGCCCGGGCTCGACGAGCACGACGGGCGGGGGTGGGCCGTCGAACACGCTCGTGCGCGACCCGATCACCCCGAAGTCCTGCACGCCAGCCCGGACGGCGGCCCGGCCCTCGAGCACGAGCGCCAGGCGTTCGCGATCGTCGGCGGGGCAGCTGATCGCCTGGCCGGCTCGCAGGCGGTAGGCGGCGAAGGCGAGCTGCGACCAGCCCGCCGACGCCGGGTCCACGGCGACGATCGCGCCGTCCGGGCCCGGGGCGGACGCCCGGCGCAGGAGCGGGGAGGGCCGCGTCGTCCAGGCGAGGCGGGGCGGCCCGGGTGCGGCCGAGTCCGCGGGCTCGGCATGGCCTGCGGGCCGCGGCGCGGGTCCCGTCGAGCCCCGAACGCACAACGAGACGGGGAGGACGACCTGCTCGATGGCGCTCGCAGCGGATCCCGCGCCGGTGATGCTCTCGACGAGCCGGCGGACGGCCCAGCGGCCCATCTCGGCCTTCTGCTGGACAATCGTCGTGAGCGGCGGCTCCACCCACGCGGCCGCGTCGATGTCGTCGAAGCCGACCACGCTGGCCTGTCCGGGTACGCGCCGCCCGCCGGCCCGGAGCGTCCGGATCACCTCGATCGCGGTCACGTCGTTGTAGCAGACGAAGCCCGTGATGTCGGGCCGCTGCGCCAGCAGCTCGTCGACGGATCCCCCGCCCGTGCCCGGGCCGACGCCGCGGATGACCGGGACGTCGTCGCGGCCGATGCCCGCCTCCGCGAGCGCGTCGAGGGCACCCTGGACCCGGTCCGCGGCGTCGGCGCGCTCCGCAGGGCCGGTGACGACGGCAATGCGCGTATGGCCGAGCCCGAGCAGGTGCTCGGCTGCCGCGCGTCCCCCACTCCGGTTGTCGGAGCCGATCGTGGGCACGCCCAGGTCGGCCCGCTCGCTGTTGACGATGACGACCGGGACGGCCGACCTCGCGAGCTGCGCGGCATACGCGTCGGTCACGTGGCCGGCAGCGACGATCAGCCCGTCAACGCGCCCATCCTGGAGGAGCGCCAGGTAGTCGGCCTCGCGCCGCGGGTCGCGTGCCCCGTTGCAGAGGATGATCCGGAGCCCGTGCTCCCAGGCCGCATCCTCGACGGCGGCGACGAGCTCCGGAAAGAACGGGTCGTGAACGTCGGTCACGATCAGGCCCAGGGTGCGGGCCATCCGTGTCTTGAGCGAGCGGGCGATGCTCGAGGGGCGGTAGTCGAGCGCCTCGGCCGCGGCACGCACGGCAGCGACCGTCGCGGGCCGCGAAGTCGAGGCGCCCGACAGGATCCGGCTGACGGTCGCGGTCGAGACGCCCGCCTGCCGGGCAACCTCGCGGATCGTCACGCTCATCGCGCGCACCGGGTCAGGACCGGGCATCGGTCCGCTGCCGACCGCGGTCCTACGCGGCGCCCGCGGGAACCGGCCGCTTCCCCACCGCGACCGGCCGTCCCTCCTTGAAGGATTGCGTCGCCGCGTCGGCGATGGCGAGCGCGGCCCGTCCGTCCTCGCCGGTGATGCGAGGCGTTCGCCCCGCCCGCAGGCAGGCCACGAAGTCCTGCACCTCCGCCACGTAGGACTCCTCGAAGCGCTGGAGGAACCAGAAGATGTTGTCGCGGGTCACCCCATCCCTGCCGTAGCGGCGCACCAGCGTCTCCGGAGACTCCCCGACCACGACCTTGCCGGCGGAGCCAAAGACCTCGGCGCTCACGTCGTAGCCGTAGACCGCCCGGCGCGAGGCCGTCACGACGCCCAGCGCCCCGTTGTCGAAGCGGAGGGACGCGACCACGGTGTCCGCGTCGCCGATCTCGCCGATCGCCGGGTCCACGAGCGCGGCGCCGTAGGCGAAGACCTCGACCACCTCGTGGCCCGTCAGGTACCGCACGACGTCGAAGTCGTGGATCGAGGCGTCCCGGAAGATCCCGCCGGACACCTTCAGGTAGGAGATCGGAGCCGGCTGCGGGTCGCGGCTGGTTGCGGTGACGAGCTCGATGGTCCCGACCGCGCCCTCCTCGATCATCCGGCGGGCCCGCATGTACGAGGGGTCGTAGCGGCGCTGGAAGCCGATCTGGAGGGGTACGCCGGCCTTCTCGGCGGCGCCGATGGCGGCGAGCGTCCGTTCCATGGTCAGGTCGATCGGCTTCTCGCACAGGATCGGCTTGCCGTAGGAGGCTGCCATCTCGATCAGGTCGGCATGCGTGTTCGTCGGCGTGGCGATGAGGACCGCGTCGACCGCCGGGTCTGCGATCGCGCGCGCTGCGTCGGACGTCCACTGGGCCCCGACATCCGCGGCGCAGGCGCGGCCGGCGTCCTCGAGCGGTTCCACGATCCACGGGACCCGGCAGTTCTCCACGCGGCGGGCCAGCGTCTCCGCGTGCTTGCGGCCAATTCGGCCGGCCCCCAGGACCGCGACGGCGAGCGGGGTGAGTCGGGTACCGGGCGCGGCGCTCATTGCAGCTCCTCCAGCGAGATGGGCCGGCCCTCCTGGACCGACCGGATGGCGGCGGCACCGATCCGGAGCGCGGCGAGCCCGTCGTCAAGCGTGGCGGCAGGCTTCGTCGTCCCCCGGACGGCGTCGATGAACGTGTCCAGCTCGCGCCCGAACGCGTCCTGGAAGCGATTCCAGAACCAGTCGTCGCGGAGGCGGGGCGTGACCTCGGATCGGGCGCTCGCCTCGGTGCGGACGACGAACGGGATGGTCTCGGCGCCGAGGATCTCCACCTCGCCGAGCGATCCCTCCACCTCGGCCCGGATGTCGTACCCGTAGCGGGCGAAGCGGCTGGCCTCGGCGAGGCCGCTCGCGCCGCCCGCGAACGAGACGAGGACCCGGGCGTGATCGAAGTCGCCCTGCGCCTCGAGCTCGGGCTGGACCATGCAGCGGGCCTCCGCGTATACCGAGACGGGCTCGTCGCCGATCAGCCAGCGACAGGCGTCGTAGTCGTGGCCCAACAGATCCATCAGCAGGCCGCCCGAGTCGACGCTCACGCTCGTGATCCCCCGCGGATCGCGCGTGCAGCTGAAGGCAGCGATGGGCATCCCGATCTCGCCCGCATCGATCGCCGCGCGAGCCCGCAGGTAGGCCGCATCGCTGCGGCGCTGGAACCCGACCTGGACCAGGATTCCGGCGCGTTTCGCGGCCTCGACGGCCCGCAGCCCCGTCGGCACGTCCAGCGCGATCATCTTCTCGACGAAGAGCGGCTTCCCGGCCGACGCGCAGGCCTCGATGATGGCCGGGTGGATTCGGGAAGTGACAGCCGCGACGACGGCGTCGACGGACGGGTCGTCCACGACCGCGGTCCAGTCGGCCGTCCATGACGCGCCGACCTCGTCGGCGACATGACGGCTCCGCTCGCCGGAGCTCGCCAGGACCGCGCGGGTTCCGTGCCGCCCGGCCGCGATGTGCCGGGCGTGGCGGGCCCCGAGCCAGCCCAGCCCGATCAGGCCGACCCGGATGGTGGCGGACACGTTGGGACCTCCGCTGGGGGTTGGGACACGTGGGGCGCCGCCGGCGACGGCTGAGCGCCCCACGAACGCGTGAAGGGGTCTACTTGAAGTTCGCGACGTTGTCCTTCGTCACGAGCTCGACGCCCGTGTTGACGTTGGCGTCGACCGACTCGCCGGCGAGGATCTTGACCGCGGTCTCGACGCCGAACTGGCCGATCTTCTTCGGGAACTGCGCGATCGAGCCGGTCAGGCCGCCGGCCTCGATCGAGGCGATCGCATCCGGGTTGGCATCGAACCCGATGATCGGGATCGTCTTGTTGGCCTGCTGGGCGGCCTTGAGCGCGCCGAGCGCCATCTCGTCATTCGTGGCGAAGACGGCCTTGAGGTTCGGGTTGGCCTGCAGAACGTTCTCCATCACGGCCTGGCCCTTCGCCCGGTCGGAGTCGGCCGGCTGGACGATCACGGTGACGCCGGCAGCCTTGAGGGGATCCGTGGCGCCCTGCTCGCGCAGGTTGTGGACGGCGTCGCCGGCCTGGCCGCGGATGATCAGGACGGTGTCGCCGGCCTTGACGCCGACCGTCTTGACGATGTAGTCGCCGGCCGCCTTGCCGCCAGCGGCGTTGTCGGTGCCGACGAACGCCTTCTTCGGGGTGAAGTCCTTGTTCGTGTCGATCAGGATGATCGGGATCCCGGCGTCCGCGGCCTTCTGGAGCGAGGGCAGCACCTGGTCCGCGCCCGTCACGGCGATCACGATCGCCGCGACCTTCTTCGCGACTGCGGCCTCGACCTCGGCGATCTGGGCGGTGACGTTCGTCTCCGCGTCCGGACCTTCGAATGTGACGGTGCAGCCGGGGAACTCGGCCTTGGCGTCGTCGACGCCGGAACCGACCGTCTTCCAGTAGGTGCTCGTGCCGGCCTTGACGATCACCGCGATCGTCTTGCCCTGACAGGCGGCCGCACCGGCGGCGCCGCTCGCGGCGGCTGAGGCAGCGGCGCTCGACGGGGCCGTGGTGGCGCCCGATGAACAGGCCGCCAGGACCAGGCCGAGTGCGGCGAGGCCGGCGGCCATTGTGCGCTTGGACTTCACGCGTCTTCCTCCTCTTTGGAGCTGATCACGCCAGCTCCGTGCGTGCTTGGGTGCGCTCGTGCGCGGCGATCCTGGACGACCCTCCTCTCCCGGGTGCCCGCCGGCGGCGGACACCTGCCTTCAGCGTGGTGTCAACGGGACTGCCCGGCGCGACGCCGGAGGACATCGACGTAGACGGCCGCGATGATCACCGAACCGATGACCACGGTCTGCCAGTTCGTGTCGACGCTCATGATGTTCAGGCCGTTCCGCAGGACCCCCATGATGAGGGCCCCGATCAGGGTGCCGCTGACCGTGCCCACCCCTCCGAAGAAGCTGGTCCCGCCGATGATGCAGGCGCTGATCGCGTCGAGCTCGAACCCGAGGCCCGCGTTCGGGTAGCCCGAATCCGTCCGCCCTGCGAGGACGACCGCGGCGAGGCCCGCCATCAGCCCGGAGATCGTGTAGACGAGGACGAGGATCCGGTCCACGGGCACGCCGGACAGCCGTGCGGCCTCCGGGTTGCCGCCGGTGGCGTAGATGTGGCGCCCGACCACCGTGCGGTTCAGGAAGAAGTAGAAGGCGACGTAGGCGAGAACGACCACGAAGAGCATGATCGGGATCGAGACAGCCCCGTCGCCGGAGCCGAGCAGGATCTCGTCGTTCCCGATGAACTTCACGATCCCGCCGCCGAGCGCCGAGATCGAGGCGCCGCCGGTGATCACGAGGGCCGCCCCGCGGGCGATGTTCATCATCCCGAGCGTGCTGATGAACGGGTGAGGCAGGTGGAGCCGGGTCAGGAGCAGGCCGTTGCCCACGCCCAGGGCGGCGCCCACCGCGAGCGCCGCGACCATCCCGATCGACTGGTCGAGGCCCGCCTTCGTGATGACCATCGCGAGGACGACCATGGCCAGCGCGAGCACGGCGCCGACCGACAGGTCGATGCCGCCGGTCAGGATCACCACGAGCATGCCCAGGGCGAGGAGTGCGTTGACCGAGGTCTGCCGGGCGATCCCCGCCAGGTTGCCCGTCGTCAGGAACGAGGGTGAGGAGAGCGCGAAGATCGCGACCAACAGGATCAGGCCGAGCAGGGCCCCCAGCTGGAAGGCGATCTCGGTCCAGTTGCGCCGCTCCTCCGGCCCGGGCGCGACGGCCACGGGCTCAGGCTGCGACGACATGTTCCTGCCCCATCGCCGCGGCCAGGATCCGCTCCTGGTTGATCTCGTCGCCGGCAAGCTCGGCGACGATGCTGCCGCCTCGCATGACGAGGACGCGGTCGCTCATGCCCAGGACCTCCGGTAGCTCGCTCGAGACCATGACGATCGCCGCGCCCTGCTGCACCAGGGTCGTCATCAGCTGGTAGACCTCCACCTTCGCCCCCACGTCGATCCCCCGCGTCGGCTCGTCGAAGATCAGGACGCGCGAGCGCGACGCCAGCCACTTCGCGAGGACCACCTTCTGCTGCGTTCCTCCCGACAGGGAGCGGGCGAGCCGGTGGACCGACGGCGTGCGGATGCGCAGTGACTCGACGAAGCCGCGAGCCCGCGCCGCGACCTTCCGCATGTCGAGGAATCCGCGCCGCGAGACGTCGCCCGGCGAGGCCATGCTGATGTTCTCGGCGATCGACAGGAGCAGGACGAGGCCCTGGGTCTTGCGGTCCTCGGGCAGGAGCCCGATCCCCGCCCGGATCGCGTCGACCGGATGGTGGACCGCGACCTGCTTCCCGTCGACGAAGATCCGGCCGCTGTCGAGGTGATCCGCGCCGAAGATCGCGCGAACGAGCTCGGTCCGGCCGGCCCCGACCAGGCCCGCGATTCCGAGGATCTCCCCGGCCCGCACGGAGAAGCTCGCGTCCCTGAGGACGCCGCGGCGCTCGAGATGCTCCACGCGGAGCACCTCCGCGCCGGGCTCGACGAGCTCCTTCGGGTACTGCTTGGTCAGGTCGCGGCCGACCATCAGACGGATGAGGTCGGGGATCGGCGTGCTGGCAGGGACCGTGTCCACGTAGCGGCCGTCACGCAGCACGGTGACCGTCGAGCCGACCTGGGGAACCTCCTCGAGGCGGTGGCTGATGTAGATCACCCCCGCCCCACGCGCCTGGAGCTGTTTCACGACGCGGAAGAGCTGGATGATCTCGTGGTCGGTGAGGGCCGACGTCGGCTCGTCCATCACGACGACGTCCGCGCTCGCGCTGACGGACCGGGCGATCTCGACCATCTGCTGCTGTGCCACGCCCAGCTTCCCGACCTGGCGCGCCGGGTCGATCGGCAGGTCCAGCTCCTTCAGGATGGCCGCCGTCTCGCGACGCATCCGGGCCCAGTCGATCACGCCCGGCCGCCCCGGGATCCGCGGCTCGCGGCCCATGAAGACGTTCTCCATGACCGAGAGCTGCGCGACCAGGTTGAACTCCTGGTAGATCACCGCGATCCCGAGATCGAGGGCATCGCGAGGCGACGTGATCTTCACCTCGCGACCCTTGAGCTCGATCATCCCGGCATCCGCGTGGTAGGCCCCGCCGAGGATCTTCATCAGCGTGCTCTTGCCCGCGCCGTTCTCGCCGAGGAGCACGTGCACCTCGCCGGCTCGGACCTCCAGGCGCACGTCGTCGAGGGCCACGACCCCGGGGAACCGCTTCGTGATCCCCGACATCCGGAGCAGCACATCCGCGGGGCCGGCCGTGGTCGTCATGATGACGAAGCCTACCCGGCCAGCTCGCGCAGAATCAGGTCGACGACGGCCCGGCTCATCGCCGCGCTCTCGGAGGGCGGCCGCCAGGACGTGTCCTGCTCCACCATGAGCCAGCCCGCATAGTCCATCCCGTCGAGCGAGCGCAGGAGGGCGCGGACGTCGAGGAGGCCGCGGCCCGCCTCGCAGAACACGCGGCTCCGGAGGCCTGCCAGGAACCCGTCGACCTCGCCCGTCGCCATCGCGGCCCTGACGGTCGGGTCCACGTCCTTGAGGTGGAAGTGCCTGATGCGGTCGCCGTACCGGGCCAGCGCGGCCACCGGATCGCCGCCGCCGAGCACGTAGTGCCCGACGTCCAGGCAGGAGCCGACGATCGCCGGGTCGCTCATCGAGAAGAGGAGGTCGACCTCCGCGGGGGTCTCGACGTACGTCCCGACGTGGTTGTGGAACGCGAGCACGTGGCCCAGGTCGGCTGCCTCGCGGCCGAGCGTCTCAAGCAGCCCCGCGAGCCGGCGGAACCCCGCCTCGGTCATCCGCGGGACGCCGGGGCCGTCCGCGCGACCGCCCCACGGGATGCGGGCCGGGCCGACGGGAAGCGCCGCGACGAGCGTGTCGCCATGGACGGCGTGCAGCTCGGCGAGCTTCGCCCGGCCGACCTCGAGGGCGCCCGGGACCGGGCCGTCGCCGTCGCACTCGATGCAGGCGTAGACCTCGGCGATGCGCAGGGAGCGTGCCGCCAGGGCGTCGTCGAGGGCGGCGCCGCGCGGGAACGAGCCCGCGAGCTGGGTGCCCTCGTAGCCGAGCCGCGAGATCTCGTCGAGGATCTGGAGCCCGTCGATCGGCGGGGTCAGCTCCGGCAGGTCGTCGTTCGCCCACAGGATGTGGACGATCCCGATCTTCGCGCGTGGGATCGCGCGGGTGCGGGCGACTGCTGCCTCGATCGTCGGTGCGCCTGTCATCGGTGCTGCTCCTCTGCTCGGCCAGCGAGCTGGCTCGCGTACTGCTCGGGATGGAACTCGGGGACCGGGGCATCCCACCACCCGGTCTTGTCGAGCGCGTGCTCCGCCTCGCGGCCCACGTTCACGGCGACGAGGGCGGGCCCGCCGTGGGCAAGGGCACGCTCCACGGCCGGGCGGACCGCGTCGGGATGGTCCACCTGCTCGGCATGGAGCCCGAACGCCTCGCCGACCGCCCGGTAGTCGGGCGAGTAGAGGGAGCCGTCGCGGCGCACGAAGTCGGTCTTGGCCGTCCGACCGAAGAACGCGCGCTGGCCGCCCTTGATGCTCATCCAGCCGCTGTTGTTGAGGACCACGAACACGACCGGGATGCCCAGCAGCTCGGCGGCGGCCAGCTCCTGGACGGTCTGCAGGAAGTCGCCGTCGCCCGCGATGCCGATCACCTGGCGACCCGGCTGGCCGAGCGCGGCCCCGATCGCGCCGGGGACGGTGAACCCCATCGTGCTGAAGCCGCCGGACGTGATGTGCGTCCGCGGGAGGCGGGTCACCCAGTTCTGCTTGACGATGCTCTGCGGCAGGCCTGCGCCCGTCACGACGATGGCGTCCGGCCCCGTTGCCTGCTGGATCTCGAAGATCGCCCGGGCCTGCGTCATCGGCGTGAGGGAGGAGCGCTCCTTCTTCCGCTTGAGCTCCTCCCAGGCCGCCTTCTTCGCATGGATCTCCTCGAAGTAGGCCGAGCTCCGGTAGTGGCCGACGGTCGCGGGACCCAGCGCCTCGAGCAGGTCCTCGAGGGTCGCCTTCGCGTCACCGAGGAGCGCGACCTCGACCGGGTAGTTCTTGCCGATCTCGCGCGGGTCGATGTCGAGGTGGATGAGCCTGGCCGGCGGAATCGAGAAGGTGACCCCCTTGCGCCACGAGCTTGCAGACCAGTCGGTGAAGCGGCAGCCGACCGCGAGCAGGACGTCGGCCGATGCCGCGAGCTCGTTGCCGCACGTGGACGCCGTGTCCCCGATGCTCCACGCATTCAGCTCGTGGGTCTCGTCGATCGCACCCTTGCCCTGCCACGTCGTGACGACCGGGGCGCCCAGGCGCTCTGCGAGCGTCGTCAGCTCGGCCCAGGCAGCGGCCAGCATGACGCCGCCGCCCGCCACGATGACCGGCTGCCTGGCGGTGCGGAGGAGGCCGGCCGCCCGTTCGACATCCTGCCCCGCGGCCCGGGGTCCATGGCGTGCCTCGCGGGCGTCGGGATCCGGGATCACGACGTCGGCCGCCTCCGCCTGGACGTCCATCGGGAGGTCCAGCAGGACGGGCCCTGGTCGCCCGGAGAGCATCTGGTTCCAGGCGCGGTGGAGGACGAAGGGCAGCTCGTCCACGCGCGACGGCTGCCACCACTCCTTCACGACGGGCTCGAAGATCCGCGGGTTGTCGGCGACGTGGCGACGCTCGACCTCCTGGAAGAGCCCGTGGCCGCGCATGTAGGTGTGTGCGGATCCCGTCATGAGCATGACGGCGGTGGAATCGGCGTACGCCGTCGCCATGCCGACGACCGTGTTCGTCTGCCCCGGGCCGATGCTGGTGAACGCGAGGAGCGGGCGACCCGTGACCCGGAAATAGGCGTCCGCGACGTGGACCGCCGACTGCTCGTGCATCACCTGGATCGTCTGGATCTGGTCGGCATGATCGAGGAGCACATCGGTCAGGTTCCAGCAGCCGTGGCCGGGGATCCCCACCGCGTACGGGACGCCCTGGCGGACCAGGTATTCCACCAGGATCTGGGCGCCCGTCAACCGGCGCGTGCCAGCCGCATCCGAACCCATCCTCGCCTCCACCCTGGCCGCTCTCGCGGGCGGCGCTCGTCCCACTCCATCAGCCCCGCGATCGACGTGTCCACCGCTCGAACGACAGGCCCTCCCGCCCTCGCCCGGGTGCACCCTCGCGAATGGTGTAATCGATTGCATGGAGATCTTGCGCGTCCGGCGGGGCTGCCGTCAAGCCGGAATCCGCGGTCGCGCCCTGGCCCGGACGGCCGACGTGGCCGGGGCCGAGGTCAGCCGCCTGCGCCGCCCCCTGTCCCGAACAGGGCGTCCAGCCAGACGTCGAGCGGCGAGCGCCGCTCGACGACCGACCCGAGCCGCCGCGCCGGCGAGCCGGGCGCGTCCGGCGCGATCGATGGAGCGTCGGCAGCGATCGCGAACGGCCGCTCAACCCGCGTGCCGAGGCCGTAGGCGCGCGCCTGCTGGAGGATCCAGCGCTGCGTCTGGACGAGGCTCAGCTCGTCACGGAGCGCCGCCACGCGTGCGACCAGCGCCTGGTTGGTGGTCTGCTCCTGCGTCGCGCGCTCGGCGGCGCGCGCGGCAGCCGAGGCCTGCCCGGCGAAGCTCACCAGGATCCAGACAGTGACGAGCGCGACCGCGGCCCAGCCGATGCGGTGCCGGGAGAGTCCGGCAATCCCCAGCCCGGCAAGCGAGACGGGCGCCTGCCCCGCGTCCGGCGGCGGTGGGGTTCCGGCCTCTTCGACCGCGTCCGGGTCGGCCACGTTCGGCGGCGGCTTCGACGGCATGGCCGGATGGTAGCTGCGCGCAGCTAGCGTGTCAAACCACGCGGCGTGCCGGACAAGCTGTCACGGACCACGCCCACGATCCACCGGGCGCCCGGGATCCGGGTGCTAGACTCGCCGCATACCGCTCGTCTGTTCTATATGCGAGGAGGCGCCTGGATGCGCACGTACGCGCCCGCTTCGGCCGACGCGGTGCTCGCGCGGCTGCTCGACGAACCGTCGCTGGCGCGCGGCGTCGTCCACCATGCGCTGCTGGCCGCCCGGGCGGCGGAGACCGCGCCGATTCCCTCGTGGGTGGATCCGCGCATCCGGGCAGCGCTGGCACAGCAGGGCATTACCGCCCTCTACACCCACCAGGCCGAAGCGCTCGAGGCGGTTCGCGCCGGACGCGACGTCTGCGTGGTGACGCCCACCGCGTCCGGGAAGAGCCTCTGCTACGAGCTGCCGGTCCTCCAGGCGCTCGCGGAGAACCCGTCCGCTCGGGCGCTCTGGCTCTTCCCGACGAAGGCCCTGGGCGAGGACCAGGTGGCCGCGTTCCGCTCCCTCGCGGGGGCCGCGGGCCTCGCGATCGCCGCCGCGACCTACGACGGGGACACGCCCGCCCCGATCCGCTCGTCGATCCGGACCGCCGGCCAGGTCGTGGTCACCAACCCGGACATGCTCCACGCGGCGATCCTGCCGCACCACACCAAGTGGTTCCAGCTCTTCGAGCAGGTCCAGGTGATCGTCATCGACGAGCTGCACACCTACCGCGGGCTCTTCGGGAGCCACGTCGCCAACGTGCTCCGGCGGCTGCTCCGCATCTGCCGCCACTACGGCTCGAACCCGGTGATCGTCACCTGCTCCGCCACGATCGCGAACCCGGGCGAGCTCGCGACGGCGCTGACCGGCCGGACGCCACTGGTCGTGGATCGAAACGGGGCGCCATCGGGCGAACGGCACCTGCTCTTCGTGGACCCACCGGTGATCGACGCGGCGTCCGGCGCGCGCGGATCGGCCCTTACGCTCGCCCAGCGCTGGGCGCTCCCGTTCATCCGGGCCGGCCGCCAGACCATCGTCTTCGCCCGCTCGCGGACGGCGGTGGAGGTGGTGCTGACAGGACTCCGCGAATCCCTTCGCCAGCACCTGGGACCGCGAACGCGGGTGCGCGGCTACCGCGGCGGCTACCTGCCCACGGAACGGCGATCGATCGAAGCGGGTCTGCGCGACGGCCACGTCCTTGGCGTCGTCAGCACGAACGCCCTGGAGCTCGGGGTGGACATCGGCCGCCTGGACGTCTCCGTCCTCGCCGGCTATCCCGGCTCCGTCGCGGGGACGTGGCAGCAGATCGGCCGCGCGGGGAGGCGCCAGGACGTGTCGGTCTCGATCCTCGTCGCGTCGGCAGCGCCGGTTGACCAGTACGTGATCCACCACCCGGAGTTCCTGCTGGAGGGTGCGCCCGAGGAGGCGCGCGTCGATCCGGACAACCTGCATGTCCTGCTGGCGCACCTGCGCGCGGCGACCTTCGAGATGCCCTTCGATCCCGGCGAAGTCTTCGGGCAGGGGCCGGCGGACGACCTCCTCGCGTTCATCGCGGAGAGCGGGCACGTGCACGAGGGCGAGGACGGCCGCTGGTACTGGAGCTCGGAGAACTTCCCGGCCTCGGAGATCTCGCTGCGCACGGCGGCGCCCGAGAACGTGGTGATCATCGACACGACGCCGGACCGGCCGCGCGTGCTCGGCGAGGTCGACCTGTTCTCGGCCCAGGTGCTCGTCCACCAGCACGCCATCTACATGCACGAATCCATCCAGTACCACGTCGACCGGCTGGAATGGGGCGAGCGCAAGGCCTACGTCCACCGGATCGACGCCGATCACTACACGTACGCGAACCGGGCCGTGACCCTCAAGCCGATCGACGTCTTCGGCGCCGGTCCCGCCACCGGAGGTCGTCGGGTCCACGGGGAGGTGATGGTCGCCAGCCTCGTCACCTTCTACAAGAAGCTCAAGTTCGGCACCGACGAGAACGTCGGCTGGGGACCGATCGACCTCCCCGAGATCGAGCTGCAGACGACCGCCTACTGGGTCGCGGCGGATGCCCTGCCGGGGAGGTGGCGGCGCGAGGAGCTCGACGTCGCGCTGCTCGGCGCGGGGCGGGCGATGCAGACCGTCGCGAGCGTGCTCCTGATGGTCGATCCCCGCGACCTCGGCCTCGTCGCCCAGGTGCGCTCGCCGCACTCGGAGGCGCCGACGATCTACCTGTACGAAGCCGTCCCCGGCGGCGTCGGCATGTCCGAGCGACTCTGGAACCGGCATGACGAGCTCGTCGCCGGTGCCGCCGACCTCATCGCCGCCTGCGCCTGTGAATCCGGCTGCCCGTCGTGCACCGGGCCGCGGGCCTCGGGCGGCGAGGCGGATCTCGACGCCAGGCGGCTGGCACTGCGGCTTCTCGAGGAGCTTGGGGCAGGCGTCGCGAGCCGGGCCCGGAGCGTCGGGGCAGCATGAGCGACACGGCGCTCCTCCAGCGGCGCCTCGCCGCCCTTCGGGCGTCGCGGGCGACGCTCCCGGCAGCCCGCCACGAGGAGGTCGCGTCCACGGTCCACGAGGGCGGCGGCGCCCGGGCGCAGCGCCTTGCCACGGCCGTCGGGGGCGAGTGGCTCCACGGGCCCGGCGGCAATGTCGTCCGCGTGGAGCCGATGACCATCGCGCTGCCCATCGTGCGTCCGCGCCTCGCGTCGCTGCCGGGCCAGCCCCCGGCGGACGCGCGCCTCGTCTGCCTCGACACCGAGACGACCGGGCTGGGCACGGCCGCAGGGACCCTCGCGTTCCTCGTCGGTCTCGGCTGGTGGGAGGGCGACCGCTTCCGCCAGGTCCAGCTCCTCTGCCCCGACCACGCCGACGAGCCGGCGCTCCTCGCCGCGCTCGACGCGGCGATCCCGCGCGACGCGTGGCTCGTCACGTACAACGGCCGCGGCTTCGACTGGCCGCTCCTCGTCACGCGCTACCGGCTTGCCCGCCGCGCCGCGCCCGTGCACGCCGGGATGCTCGACCTCCTGCCCCATGTCCGGCGCCTCTTCCGGCACCGCCTGGGCGACGCGAGGCTTGCCACGGTGGAGCGCGAGCTGCTCGGCGTGCGGCGGGACGGCGACGTGGGCGGCTGGGAGATCCCGGAGCGCTACCTCTCGTTCGTGCGCGGGGGGAGCGCCGTGCCGCTTGCCCCCGTGGTGGTTCACAACGCGGAGGACGTTCGCTCGCTCGGTCGGCTCCTCGTCCACCTCGACCAGCGGTACGCGGACCCGGATCGCCGTCCGCTGGCCCCGTCGGGCGATCTCGTCGCGCTCGCCCGCGGTTTCACCCGCGAACGACGGCACGATGCAGCGCTCGGCTGCCTCGACGAGGCCGACGCCGGCTGGCGCCCGCCGGCGCGCGGATCGGACGTGTGGCCGTACGGCGCCGCGCTCCCGATCGTCACGGTCTCGCGCGAGCGGATCCGCGCCGAGCGCGCCCGGACGCTCCGCCGCCTCGGGCGCCCCGGGGAGGCGGCCGCCGCATGGGAGGCGATCGCGGCCGCGGGTGGTCCCGGGGCCGCCCGCGCCTGGGTCGAGGTCGCGAAGCTCCGGGAGCACGCCCTCGCGGACCATGCCGGGGCGCTTGCCGCGACGGCTGCCGCGGAGCGCGCAGCCGAGCGTGCCCGGCTCCTCGGGTTGCTCGACCCGGCCCTGGAGCCCGCCCTCGCCCATCGCCGCCGGCGGCTCGGGGAGCTGCTCCGTCGCGCCGGCGCCGGCCTCCCGCCCAGCGAGTCCCCACCCCGCCACGCTCCCGCCGATGGCCGCGTCCCACCCGAAGAGGCCACCCTCCACCAGGCTCGCGCCGGACCACGGTGATAGGCTCGGTGGCGATCCCGCCGCACCCAGGAGCCCGCATGCCTCCCTTCGACGTCGCCGCGATCCGCGCCCAGTTCCCGGCCCTGCGTCGTCAGCAGGATGGACGCCCCGTCGTGTTCCTCGACGGGCCGGGTGGAACGCAGGTCCCGGACCGCGTGATCGACGCGGTGTCCGGCTACTACCGGACGATGAACGCGAACAGCGGCGGAGCTTTCGTCACGAGCCAGGCGACGGACGCCCTCGCGGCGGCCACGCATGCCGCCGTCGCGACCTTCCTCGGGGCCGCCTCCCCGGACGAGGTCAAGCTCGGCGCCAACATGACGACGCTCACCTTCCACGTCAGCCGGGCGATCGCAGCGACGTTCGCGGCGGGCGACGAGATCGTGGTGACCACGCTCGACCACGAGGCGAACGTCTCGCCGTGGCGGGCGGTCGCCGCGGATCGGGGCCTCGTGGTCCGGACCGTGGACATCCACCCGGAGGACGGCACCCTCGATCTCGAATCGCTCGACGCTGCTCTCGGTCCGCGGACGCGGCTTGTCGCATTCGGCTACGCCTCGAACGCGCTCGGAACGATCAGCCCGGTCGGCGAGATCATCGGGCGCATTCACGCCGCCGGGGCGCTCGCGTACGTGGATGCGGTCCATTTCGCGCCCCACGGCTCGATCGACGTGGCCGCGCTCGACGCGGACTTCCTTGTCTGCTCGGTCTACAAGTGGTTCGGGCCGCACCTCGGGGCCCTCTACGGGAAGGCCGCCGTCCTCGATCACCTCCCGGCCTACAAGGTCCGCCCCGCCCACGACCGCTTCGAGACCGGCACGCCGTCGTTCGAGGCGTATGCGGGCACGCTCGCCGCCGTCGACTACCTCCGCGAGCTCGGCAGGACCTACGGCAGCGAGGCCAGAGGCGCGGGCGCCGGGGACGCCCGCCGGGAGCTGGTGGCGGCCATGGATGCGATCGTGGGCCACGAGCGGGCGCTCGCCGGCAGGATGCTCGACGGCCTCGTCGCCATCCCGGGGCTGCGCGTCTGGGGGATCGCGGACCCGGCCCGGCTCGCGGAGCGGACGCCCACCTTCGCGGTCACGATCGCGGGGACCTCGCCGGCGGAGGCGGCGGCGGAGCTCGGCCGGGCGGGCATCTTCACGTGGGATGGCGACTTCTACGCCCGCGGGCTGATCGAGCGCCTGGGGCTCTACGAACGCGGAGGTGTCCTGCGGCTCGGCCTGGTCCACTACTCCACCGAGGTCGAGGTGGACCGGACCCTCGAGGCGCTTGCGACGATCGCCGCGCGGGCGACGGTCGGGTCACGCCCCGTCGCCCGCTAGAATCGGGGGCCACCCACCCAAAGGAGATCCGGTGCACTTCTACGAGCTCCACGAGGGCGACGACGAGCTCTACGCCGACGTCCTCCTCGCCCGCGAAGAGGAGATGCCCGCGGACGAGTTCTTCGACCTGGTCCAGGGCATCCGGAAGAACGTCCAGGGCCACCACGAGGAGGACACGCTGATCGAGGCGATCGCGGTCGAGCTCGAGCGCAACTACGCCTTCCTGTTCATCTCCGACGAGCGAGTCACCGCGGCGGTCAACGTGTCGACCGACGAGGACGAGAACTTCCTGATCGCGTCGGAGGACGAGTTCAGCGCCCTCGGCCTCGCGAACGCGGACTACCGGGGAGCCTTCGCTGAGTATGTCGGCGAGGACGGCGGCTCCGGGGACGACTGACCCGCGCCGCCCGCGAGCCGGTTGAGGACGGCCGCTCGATCCGGCACGGCCGCCAGGCCCGGCCCCTCCACCGCGAACGAGGCGGCTGCCGCCGCGAACCGGACATCCGGCAGGGTCCTCGCCGCAACCGTTGGCCCGACGTGCTCGGCCTGCTCGCGCGCGTCGTCCGGACCTGCGTGGACGACGCTCGAGACGAGCGCCGCGAGGAACGTGTCGCCGGCGCCGGTGGCGTCCACTTCGCCCGCCGCCTCGACCGCCGGGTAGTGGACGACGCGCGCGAGGCCGTCCGCCGTCACCTCGGCGATGCGCCCGCCGGCGACGCCGTGGGTGAAGACGAGCCACGCGCCCGGGTGCAGCAGCGGGGCGAGGTCCACGGGCGACGTCCCGGGCGCCACGTCGTGCTCGCTCACCCCCACGACGTCGGCCCGCCGCACGAGGCGCCCGGGGGCTGGCGCTCGGCGCTCGACGCGCGTCCCGGCTCGGAGCGTGCGCAGCAATCCCTGCCACCCCAGCGCCACGAACGCGTCGGCAGGGATCGGGTCGGCCCAGGCGTCGTCGAGCTCGCCCGCCACGGGCGCCAGGATCCAGGCCGGCGCAGCCCGCCAGGCGACCGGCACCGCGACGTGGGGCAACGGCAGCCCCGGCTCCAGGCAGGTCTGGATCCGGCCGTCCGGCGAATCGACGTTCCGGAAGACCGGGCCGAGCTGGAGTCGGACGCGGAGCAGCGTCACGCCCGCGGCCGCGAGGAGCTCGAGCTCGTGCGACTCGTAGGCTTGCGGATCGAGGCCGATCACGGCGGCCGTCCGCACCCCGAGGCGCGCGCAGGTGAGCGCCGCGTACGTCACCCCGCCGCCCAGCCGCCAGCCGCGCGGGTCGTCGGGGGCGATGTCGCGGCTTGCCGAGCCCGCGATCACCACCTCGGGCTCGCCCGAGATCGCGCCGTGAGCGTGATCGCCGGAGCCCGGCCGGACGGTCACTTGGAGAAGAGGATCTCGAGGACGTCGCCGTCCCGGACGCGGTATGTCTTGCCCTCGGACCGCAGCTTGCCGTGGCGGCGGGCCTCGGCCATCGTCCCGAGCGCCACGAGGTCCTCGTACAGGACGGTCTCGGCCCTGATGAAGCCATGGGCGAGGTCGGTGTGGATCGCGGCCGCCGCGTCGACCGCCGTCGAGCCGTCGGGGATCGGCCAGGCGCGGACCTCGTCGGGCCCGGCGGTCAGGAACGAGACGAGCCCGAGCAGCCGGTAGGAAAGCCCGATCACCCGATCGAGGGACGATTCGGTGATGCCCAGCTCCGCGCCGAAGACCGCCGCCTCGTCCGGGTCCAGCTGGCCCAGCTCCATCTCGATCCGGGCCGACAGGAGGTCGATCAGGGCGTGACGGTGGGGGTATCGCGCGGTCATCTCGGCCACCCTGGCCGGAGCCGCGGCCAGGTCGCCTTCGCCGACGTTGAGCAGGATCAGGACGGGCTTCTGGGTCAGGAACCGGAAGCCCCGCAGGTGCTTCTCCTCGTCCGCGTCGAGCGCCTCGTCGCGGATCGGGTGGCCGTCCACGAGGCGCGCCCGGAGCCGCTCGAGCAAGGGCGCCTCGCGCTCGTTCGCCTCGCGCTCGGCCGGGGTGCCGTGGCGGCCTGTGCCGCGGAGCCGCTCCAGCCGGCGGTCCACGACCGACAGGTCCGCCAGGATGAACTCCAGGTCGAGCTGCTCGAGGTCCCGCCAGGGGTCGACGGACCCGGATGCATGCGGCAGCGCTGGGTCGTCCCACGCGCGGACCACGTGGAGCAGCGCATCGGCGTCGCGAAGGCGGGCGAGGTGCTCCGCGGGAAGCTCCTCGGTGCCCACGTGGCCCTCTGTGGACGCCGGCGGAGCGGGCAGGTCCACGTACGTCACGTCGGCGTGGACGACCTTCCTGGGGTGGAAGATCCCGGCGAGGCGGTCCAGCCGCGGATCCGGGACCTTGACGACGCCCACGTGGAGCTCCAGCCCGCCGAAGCCGCCGGTCTGGACGTTGCCCCGGGTGAGCGTGTTGAAGACGGTGGTCTTGCCAGAGCCGGCCAGCCCGACGATCGCGATCTGCATGCCGTCAGTATCCGGCCCCGGCGTCCACGCTGTTGAGCAGCGCCTCCCCCGTTGCGAACCGGCGCAGGTTGTCCGCGAACAGCTCGACGCTCCGATCCAGGACCCGCCCGCTCGACCACGCCGTGTGGGGCGTCAGGATGACGTTGGAGAGGTCGTAGAAGGGGGAGGTCGGCGGAAGCGGCTCGTCGCGGAACGCGTCGAGCACGGCGCCTCCCAGCCGGCCCTCCTGCAGCGCACGAAGCAGGGCCCGCTCAACGATGAGGCGGCCGCGGGCAACGTTGATGAGCCACGCCGTCCGCTTCATGAGCGCGAGCGCGCGATCGTCGACCAGGTCCTCCGTCTCGACGGTAAGGGGAAGGGCCAGGACCACGAAGTCCGAGATCGCGAGGAGGTCGCCGAACGCCTCGGGACCGCGCAGCTCCACGCCGGCGGGCAGCGGCGGCTCGTCCGGCCGCAGCGACGGGTGGCGGCGCGTGGCGATCACGCGAGGCCCGAACGGCACGGCCAGCTCCGCGACTGCCCGCCCGATGCTCCCGAAGCCGACGATCCCGAGCGTGAGGTCCCGCAGCTCGCGCGCCTCGAGCGGCTGCCAGGTCCGCTCCGCCTGGAGCTCGAGGAGCTGCGGGAGGCGGCGGCTCACCGCCAGCATCATCAGCAGCACGTATTCCGCGATCGGCCGGCTGAAGACGCCGCGGGCATTCGTGATGGCCAGCCCCCGTGCCCGGGCCGCCGGCGTGAGGAGGCGCTCGACGCCGGCCGCGGCCGAGTGGACCCAGCGCAGGGACGGCGCGCGCGCCAGGAGCCGTTCGAAGGCGTCGGTCGCGAGGAACCCGTGGAGCAGCACCTCGACGTCGTCGACGGGGCCGTCGGCGAGCCCCTCCCGCGAGAGCGTGACCAGCCGTGCGCCCGGCGCCGCCGCAGCGATTCGGGCGACGTCCTGGGGCCGGTACCGCGCGGACAGGATCGGCGAGAGCGCAATCGCGAGGGGGACGCCGCCGGGGCCCTGCCCAGGACCCGGACCGCTCCCCGGTCCCGGGCCTGTCGTGGCGCCAGCCGGCTCGCCGGTCATGCGACAGTCCGGAGGACGCGCCGCGCCCAGCGTTCGGGGTGGTCGAGCTCGTCGGCGCGGGGCAGCGTCTCCGGGCCGTCCCAGAGGCGGCGCAGCGCCACGGGGCCACCGAGCCGCTCGATCCCGGCCACGAAGCGTTCGCCGCGCGCGTACTGCTCCATCTTCAGGTCCAGCCCCGTGATCCGCAGGATCGCCCGCTCCATCGGGGTCCGCGACGCGCGCCGGGCGTGGAACCGCGCGGAGATCGTCTCGACGCCCGGCACCAGGTCCTTCCCGACGGAGTCCATGACGTGGTCGCCGAACCCCTCGAGCAGGCTCATCACGGCCTGGGTCTCGCGGAAGAGCGTCCGCTGCTCGTCGGACATGAGGCGCTCCAGCCAGTGACCGTCGCCGCCGCGAAGCGCACGCCCCAGCGCCTTCGTCGCGTCACCGCCGAGCGACGACGTGCTCCGTGAGAACGCGCGAAGCTGCCGGTCCAGGCGCTCCGCCAGGTAGGGCCGCAGCCAGGGATGGGCCTCGAACTCGAAGGCATGCGTCGTCTCGTGGAGCGCGATCCAGGTCCGGAACGGCGCCACGTCGACGCGGAGCGCCGCCGCGGTCGCCCGGATGTTCTCCTCCACGAAGAGGAGCTGGCCGGGCTCGGCTTCCGCCGAGAGGAGCGCCAGGTCGTACTGGCCGAGCACCCGCTGGCCCATGAAGCCAAGCAGGAAGGCGAGCTGCCGCGTGGTGACCCACCGGTTGGCAAGCGCCATCGAGGCCTTGACGAGGCCGGCGCCCTGGGGCACCAGCTGGTCGATGAGCCCGTCCTCCAGCTTCCCGAACAGGTCGGCGAACGTGACGAGATTGGCCTCCACCCAGCCCGCCCGATCCACCACAGCGACGCGATCGACGATCCCGGGGAGCGGCACGCCGAGCGCCTTCTCGAGAGCCGGGACCACGCGCGCCATCGCGGCCGCATAGGCCGGCTCGGTGGCCGCGATCTCGGGCGCGCCCAGCCGGCCCGGGGCGTGGCGAAGGCGGGCCTCGGCGAGGCGGCCAACCGCGCGCCAGTCCACCAGGCCCGTGCGGGCCTCGTCCTCGGCTCGCCGCCCGAGGACCGTGATGACCGCGCCGAGCGCCGCGCCCACAAGGAACCCGGCCTGCCACGTGCCGCCGGACGTTCGCCCGGCCGGGCGCCGCGCCCCGCCCCGTCCCGCCGCCATCGCCGGCCGCAG